>JBBILC010000067.1:18216-27719 GCA_037445115.1 Coleofasciculaceae cyanobacterium bin_20 | reverse complement strand
ATACTGCATTCTGTCCCTTTTTTCCATCGCTTAACCTAACTTTCAACACTTCTGTAATCTTCCAAATCGCAGCTATTTCATGAATCGCCTGAGTATTTCGCTGCAAAAAGCTCAAAAAAATACATCAGAGTATTCCTTTGCTATTCTTTTTATTGATCTTGATCACTTTAAGACGGTCAATGATAGCCTAGGACACGTGGCGGGTGATCAACTACTGGTTCAAATTACAACTCGACTAGAACAGTGTATTAACTCTAAAGATATTTTGGCGCGTATGGGTGGGGATGAATTTGCAATCCTCATCGATGAGATCCAGACGATCGCGGATGCTACGCTGATTGCTGAGCGCGTGCAAGCCTCACTGACTTTACCCTTTCGACTGCATGGACAAGAATTTTTTCTTAGTGCCAGTATTGGCATTACGCTCAATGGTAAGGGAGTCAACCAACAGGTTTATGACAATTTATCAGATCTGATTCGTGATGCTGATATTGCCATGTACCAGGCCAAGGCTAGTGGTAAGGCCAGATACATGATTTTTGATCAAGATATGCAGGCTAATCTCCTGGAGCGCTTAAACTTAGAAAACCAACTTAGACGAGCGATCCAGGCGGCTGAGTTTCGTTTGTATTATCAACCCATTATTTCTCTTCAGACGGGAACTGTCTATAGTTTTGAAACCCTAGTACGTTGGCAACATCCTGAAAAAGGGTTGATCTCGCCTGTTGAGTTTATCCCGATCGCGGAGGCTACCGGTTTGATCATCCCCCTAAGCCTGTGGATTTTGCGATCAGCTTGTGAACAACTTCGACAGTGGCAAGTTGCGAATCTTGCTGGCCCTAATCTCAGTCTCAGCGTCAATATCCCTGGCACTCAGTTTACACAACCAGAACTAATTAACCAAATCCAAACAATTCTTGCGGAGACTGAATTATCACCGAGTTCTCTCCATCTGGAAGTGACGGAAAGTACGATTGTTGAGAACATCGATGTTGCGATCGAACAACTGAATCAATTACGAAAACTTGGTATTCAAGTGGCGATCGATGATTTTGGCACTGGCCACTCATCCCTTGCCCGGTTACAAAGCCTGCCAATCGACATTCTCAAAATTGATTATTCCTTTGTTGCCAAAATGCAGGAAAATCAACGCAACCAGGAATTTGTCAAAGCGATCGTCAACCTAGCCCATTTTTTAGGGCTTCAGGTCGTTGCTGAGGGCATAGAAACCCTGGATCAACAACAGCGACTGGCAGCAATGGGCTGCGAATATGGCCAAGGCTACCTCTTTGCCAAACCCAGCGATGCCAATACGGTTTACCACTGGTTACATACCGTCCAACAAGGAGACACCCCGCACCCACCCTATGTATTCCGTCTCTAATGCTAGGGCAGCGCATAATTAATGATGCACTGGGGTCAGCTCGTCCATTGTTTGCTAGAATGCCTGCACTCCAGCTTAAAGCTTGGGATAGCTGTCCCTTATGGTCGATCGCGCCTGAGTCATCCCAGCCTAAACAACAGTAACACTGGTCACAGGATAAGATCCGCTGTACATTATCAGCACTACACTGTTGGCAACGCTGCGTAAATACACCTCCATGCTGCCTTCCCCTGGGCATCCTGCTAATGATTGTGACTGAACTGCTATGGGCACTTGTGGG
The DNA here is from genome assembly GCA_037445115.1 of Coleofasciculaceae cyanobacterium bin_20. GTDB lineage: Bacteria > Cyanobacteriota > Cyanobacteriia > B231 > B231 > Trichothermofontia. The sequence continues at coordinate 26,055 of JBBILC010000067.1, read as the reverse complement.
TCTGATTCTCACCGTTAGTGGGACATTTTTTGAGGCTTCAATGATCAGCCCGCCTTGGCTTTGGCTACAAGCCGATACCATTCAAACCTACTCATTAGGGGTGACCTGCCAGATCGGGGCAGTTCTGTTGATTGCGTGTCTGGGGGGGAAAAATGCGGCCATCCTCTCGCAAATTGCCTATCTGGTCCTGGGCCTGATTTGGTATCCCGTTTTTACCCACGGGGGTGGGGTGGCCTATATCAAAGAACCCACCTTTGGCTATCTGTTAGGGTTTGTCCCAGCAGCTTGGATCTGTGGTTTTCTAGCTTTTCAGTGGAAACCACGCCTGGAAAGTCTAGCGTTCAGTTGCTTGTGTGGGTTGGCCAGTATTCATCTGATGGGGCTACTATACATCACCTATTTGCGCTTCAGTCATAGCCTGGGAGATAACTGGCTACAAATTATGTCGGCCTATTCCGTGTCTCCCATCCCTAGTCAACTGGCTCTGATTTGTGCAGTTGCGGTGCTAGCCTTTAGCCTGCGGCAAGTTTTATTTTATTGACGTTCTTGGCGGTTCTAGGCCCCTCTCCCTGGGGAGAGGGGGTGGGGGAGAGGGCGCAGTTACCCCCATGATTTGGACGATCGCTCTAGAGAAACCCTAGGCCGCTAGGTGCGTTTCTACAACACTGGCTAAACGATCGGTCCAATGATTAACTAAACTAGCCTCTGCGGCTTCGACCATGACCCGAATCACCGGTTCCGTCCCGGAAGCCCGAACCAAAACGCGCCCCCGATCGCCCATATCGGCCTCCGCCTGCGCGATCGCCCGTTGAACGGCTTCACACTGCTGCCAATTCAAGCGCCGTTGCCGATCCACCACCCGCACATTCTGAAGCCGTTGGGGATAGGTTTGAAAACTCGTATCAACCATGTCGGCAAGGGACTGATCCCAATGTTGGACTAGGGTCGCCAGATGGAGCGCCGTGAGGATACCATCACCTGTGATGCTGTAGTGGTGACAGAGAATATGACCCGATTGCTCACCCCCCAGCATGGCCCCTTGGGCAACCATCGCGGCAAACACGTGCTGATCTCCCACTGCCGTGCGCACCAAAGTCCCGCCTTGGGCCTGCCAAGCTCGTTCAAAACCCAGGTTTGCCATCACCGTTGAGATAATGGTATCCCCCGGCAACTGCTGGGCTTGACGGAGGTGTTGTCCCCAGAAATACAGAATATAGTCGCCATTGATCGCCCGACCCTTCGCATCCACGGCCAGGGCACGATCGGCATCACCGTCAAAGGCAAATCCCAGGTCAGCCCCTTGGGCAATCACCGTCTCCTGGAGCGCTTGGAGATGGGTTGAGCCACAGTTGACATTGATGCGATCGCCATCCGGACGATCGTGCAGACAAATCACCTCGGCCCCTAACCCCTGAAACACGGCTGGCGCAATATTGACCGCTGCGCCCCAAGCCAAATCCAGGACGATCCGCATCCCCTGCAAAACTGGGGTACTGGCTTCTGTCGGTAACAACGGTTGATAGAGCGAGGTTGTATAGTGATCCACCAACTCCGATCGCAAGTAGTACCGCCCCCACGGGCTAGGGGTAGGGAGCGCCAACCCATCTCCCCCACGCTGACTACGCATAGCTGCTTCAATTTGAGCTTGTAGCTGGGGAGCTAACTTGGTGCCTGCCGCATCGAAGAACTTAATCCCATTGTCTTCGGGGGGATTGTGGCTGGCCGAGACCATCACCCCACCGATCGCCGCCGTAATCCGGGCGAGATGGGCCACCCCCGCCGTGGGGCACAGGCCCAAATTCCAAACTTCCAAGCCAGCCGCCGTGAAGCCACTGGCCAGCGCCATCACCAACATATCGCTCGAATTGCGCGAGTCTTGACCAATGATGATCGGTCCTTCCTGCTGTGCCTGGGTTTTCAGGACCTGTCCCGCCCAAAAGCCCAATTGCATCGCCAGGGGAGCGGTCAACAGTTCACCCACATGCCCCCGTACCCCATCCGTACCAAAAAGGGGGGTGTCCGGTAGGGGGACAAAATTCCAGGGGAGGGATGACAGGGGTGTCGTCATTGCTGATACGTTATAAGGGGATTCTGGCTGCCGAGCAGGCAATGGGGCCACGGGAGTTAGCATACTTGTTATCTCCACACACAACACACGACTAGGAGCATAACACTTACTTCTTGCAGCCTCATCTCTACGATTTGCCCAAAAGTGTCCCTTGGGTAGGGGCCGGACGTAAAGCTTAGGTAAAGCTAAAGGGTATCGGATAAAGATTTGATGTCACTGCCTTGGTCATCGGTATCCTGCCCACCACCCAGGCAGCCGAGTCAGCCATCCCGCGTTGCCAGACAGTCGAGACAGCATTATGAAGCTTGACACTGCACTGGGGGCTGGAGCCGACATGTCACAATGAAATGACTGAGGATGGTTATCACTGGGAGGTATGATGCAAGACCCTACCCAGACACAACCCCAACCGACTTCGCCCGATCCCAAGGTAAGGCTGGCGTTCTCCAAATCAACCCAATGGTCCAAGCGGCTTTTCCGTTGGGGGGTCTATGGGCTGGTGGGGGTGGGGGTCGGCGCGATCGCTATACTGAGCTTACGATCCCCCCCGATCGCAGTGGATTTAGCCACCGTTGCGGTTGGGGAATTGGTGGTTGCCGTCGAAGCAGAAGGTCGAACCCGTGTGCGCGATCGCTATGTCATCTCAGCCCCGGTTGCAGGGCGTCTTGGCCGCCTAACCCTCAAGGTTGGTGATGCGGTTCCGGCGAATCAGCCGATTGCCTGGATCGATCCCTTGCCCTTCACGAGCCAGGTACAAGCCCTTCAGGCCCAAATCCGGGCACTGGCAGCGGAAAAACAGGGCGTCGCCACCCAACGACCCAAGGCCGCCGCCCTCGCCGAAGCAGCGGCCCAAATTCAAGCCGCGATCGCCCAGCAACAGGCCGCCCAGGCCCAGGTGAGGCAGGTCGAAGCGCAACTGGCCCAGGCTCGTCGTGAGCAGGATCGTCTAGCCGCCCTACAGGCAGAAGGGGCAATCCCCCAACAGGACTTAGAGCAAGCAGAGTTAGCGGTTATCAGCCGCCGGCGGGAACTCGAGGCAGCCCAGCAAGCCGTGACGCGAACAACAGCGGAGGTCGCGGTGGCCCAACAGATTCAGCAACGCCTCCGGGCTGAGCAGGCCGATCCGGATTACCTCCTGCGGGTCTATGAAGCCAGGATACAGGGCCTAGAGGCCGAACTGGCCAACCTCAGCGATCAAGCCCATCGCACGGTACTGTTAGCCCCGACCATGGGGCGGGTGCTACGGGTTTTCCAGGAAAGTGCCCGGTATGTGGAGGCGGGGACGCCCCTACTGGAAATCGGTAACCCTCGCCAGCTAGAACTGGTCATTGATGTTCTGTCCAGTGATGCGGTCAAGGTACAGCCAGGGGCACGGGTATGGGTGGAGCAGTGGGGGGGGACTGAGCCACTGCCGGGACAGGTCCGAACCATTGAACCAGCGGCCTTTACCCAGGTATCCGCGCTAGGGGTGGAAGAACAACGGGTGAATATTATTGCTGATTTAACCGAGGTTCCCCCCACCCTAGGAGATGCCTACCGCGTCGAAACCCGCATTGTCATCTGGGAGCAGCCAGCCGTACTCACGGTCCCCCTCAGTGCCCTGTTCCGTTGTGGGTCAGATTGGTGTGTCTTTGTTGCCGCTGCCAACCGTGCCCAGCAACGATCGATCCGCAAGGGGCAGGATAATCACTTTGCCGCCGAAATTCAGGCGGGCCTAGTGGCGGGCGATCGCGTCATCGTCCATCCATCGGAGCAGGTTAAGAACGGCAGCCGGATTCAGGTCAGGTAAATTTTGTCAGAATGAATAGGACCTCCTTTCCCTATGACTGCCATTCATGACCTTACCGATATCCTCAGCGCTGATCGACTGGGACACTGTTAAGACAGATCTCCAAGGCATTGAAACGATCGCCGATCGCAGCCAATGCCAAAAACTATCTGGTGACTACCACACCTTTAGCCCGATTCTGGTGCCCCAACTGGCGGATAAGGTGGCTGATTTGGTAGTCCGTCCAGCCAACGAAGCCGAGGTACGGCAAGTGGCGAAGGTTTGTGCCCAGTGGCGAATTCCCCTCACCGTGCGGGGAGCCGGGACGGGTAACTATGGCCAGTGTGTGCCCCTAGCGGGTGGCCTAGTCCTGGACATGACCCGTCTCAATCAGGTGCATTGGGTCAGGGGTGGGGTTGCCTGTGTGGCAGCCGGGGCCAAGTTGGCCGCGATCGAGAAGGTCACCCAACCCCAGGGATGGGAATTGCGCCTGATGCCCTCGACCTATCGCACTGCGACGATCGGCGGCTTTATTGCCGGGGGCAGTGGCGGGATTGGCTCAATTACCTACGGCCAACTGTGCGATCGGGGCAATATTTTGGCCCTAAAGGTGATGACCCTAGAGCCAGAGCCGCGCCTGATTGAACTGCGTGGGCAGGCGGTCCAAAAGGTGAGCCATGCCTGGGGGATCAATGGCATTATTACGGAACTCGAAATCGCCCTAGCTCCGGTTTATCCCTGGGTCGATGTCGTCGTCAGCTTTGATGACTTTATGCAGGCAACTCGTTTTAGCCAGCAGTTGAGCAACGAAGATGGACTGGTCAAGAAACTTGTTAGTACCCACGCGTGGCCCATTCCCAGTTACTTTACGGCCCTGCGTCCCTACCTCACTGAGGGGGGCCATAGTGTGTTGGCGATCGTGGCTGAGGCCGCGATCGGTCCCCTTCAAGATCTGGTGGCTGACTTCGGCGGCACGATCGTCTATCAAAAGGCGGCCCAAGATAGTGGCAAAAGCATTAACCTGATTGAATATACCTGGAACCATACGACCCTCCACGCCCGCACCCTTGATCCCACGATTACCTATCTACAAACCCTCTTCCCGGCTGATCCCGATCTCAAGTTAATCGAGCATTTCTATCACCATTATGGTGATGAGGTGATGATGCACTTAGAGTTTATTCGGTTAGGTGGACGTGCGATCGCAGCGGGATTACAACTGGTGCGCTTTACCACCGGGGAGCGCTTAACTGAAATTATGGACGATCACGAACGCCAGGGCGTCTTCATCGCTAATCCCCATACCTATATCATCGAAGATGGGGGCCGCAAACAGATGGACCCTCAGCAAATGACCTTTAAGGCTCAGGTTGATCCCTATAATCTCTTTAACCCAGGGAAAACGCGGGCGATCGCTTCTTAAAGCCAGGTCATCACCTCTAGCTGATATCTAAGGCTAATACAGCACTTCCATACTCGGTGAGGTACAGGCAAGGGGCTTAAGCCCCTTGTTCGCAAGGCTTGACAGTACTTCAACAGTACTTCATTAGAGAGGCAACGGCTGTAGCTCAATTGTGTTTGCCCAAGGCATGAGCTAACTAAACACGAGCGCACCGTTTCCTTTTATTGTGGGATGGAGCGCAAGCAAGACTGAATCACACAACCTCGCTGAATATTACTCTATGGGTATTCCCTCTCTGCACACTATCTTTCGCGATCGCTGGCATCCCTGGCAATGGCTCAGTGTGGCTTTACTGATCCTGAGCTTAACCCTGAACGCCTGCACCAGTCCCCAGACGGATACGTCTTCCCCAACACCGGCAGAACCCCCTGGGGCGGAGACGACAACCCCCATCAGTAGCCCCAGTCCGAGTCCCACTGCCAGCCCAACGAACGTATTCCCCAACCTGCCTCGGCTCAATGGGGAGGCGATCGTCGAAATCACGGTCAATGGCGCACCGATCACGATCGCGGTTGACGGGGTAAATGCGCCGATTACGGCTGGAAATTTTGTGGATCTGGTGCAACGGGGGGTTTATAACGGGACGGCCTTCCACCGGGTAGTCCGGGAACCGACCCCCTTTGTGGTCCAGGGCGGTGATCCCCTCAGTAAAAATCCTGTCTTTAAGGCCCAAGTTGGCGCAGGTGGCTTTGTGGACCCGGCAGTTCCCTGTGATGCCCAATCCCTACCGCCAGGGGTGCCGCCAGAAGTAGGCTGTGCCCGCAATATTCCCCTAGAGATTAAGCCCGCTGGTGCCGCCGTGCCCCTCTATGGCAAAACCTTCCAACAGGCTGGGATTTTGGAACCGCCCCAATTGCCCCATCGGCGCGGAGCCGTGGCAATGGCCCGATCACAACTGCCTGATTCCGCCTCTTCCCAGTTTTATATCACCCTTGCTGATCAGCAGTTTTTGGATGGTAGCTATGCCGTATTTGGCTATGTCACGGAAGGGATGGCAGTCGTTGATCAGATTCAACCCGACACTGTGATTGAGAGTGCCAGGGTCGTGACGGGAGCCGACAAACTCCAACCGGCCCAATAGCACCCCATCGTTCAGGGGGGGCCTGTCCCACGCCTGCCGGTTGCCTGCGTCAGTAGTTACCGTGGCTTTAGGCAAACTTCAAGGCGCGTCCCTGGATCTGTCGGCAGTTTTTGACGCATTTAGGGGAATACTCAGAAGAACCGGAGCGATGGGGGCCATGCCGCAGGCTACCTCCCCAAAGTGACATGTTAGATTAGGCGTACTGTCTCCCTAAACCGCTTTTCCCTAGGCCGTTTGGGTTCCAGAAGCTGAACGGTTGCCGAGCAAATCCGTTACCCTGTACTCAGGGAAAAGTCTGCGATGACTGTGCCCCCTGGTTACTGTGTCCCATCTGGCCTACTAACCCCTTTCTCCCCGCACGGGTGCGACATGCTTGCAACATCGGCGACAGTGTCCATACTTCGTAAGCTGTTTCGGCTTCTGAGCGCCTTACACCCGCATTCAAGGAAGTGCTGCTATGCTCATCTGCCCCCAGTGTCAGTTCGAGAATCCCGATCACCATCGGTTTTGTCAGCAATGTGGTACCTCCTTAATCCTGCGTTCTTGCCCCACCTGCGGAGCCGATGCTAGCTATGCCGCTGAGCATTGCTCCAGTTGTGGCGATCGTATTGGTACTGTCTGGCTAGCGATCGTCCAACCCCGTCACCCCTCCCTAAATCAGCCATCTGTACCAACGGGTAGCAGTGCCGAGGCGACGATCGTGGACGAAGCAGCGGCGGACGAAGCAGCGATCGCGGCGGTGTCGGCGGTGGTGGCGACAGGGGCGACAGACCGTCTGGAAAGGGTGGATGCAGACCATACCGGAGTGGCTCAGACTCCTTCAGGTCAAGAACCAGAAGCCAGTGAACCAGAAGCCAGTGAACACTTGGGGGCAGATCTCGCCGCATCATCCGACCTAGAGACAGCCTCCCCACCTGCGTCGCTGCCGATCCCAGTGGGACAATATTTGGACGCCAACCAGCGTTATCAAGTTCTGGCATGGCTTCCCCCCTCTGCCACGGATACCTATCTTCGTGCGAGGGTTTTAGACTGCAAGCCCTTGCAAATTTCCCTGTTGGATGCGCTCGCCACCCAGAGTTCCCCAGAGCTGGGTGACAATCCAGATACGGCTGCCCTAGCTGAAGTGGCCCCCAGTATCCCGGCGATCGCCGAGCCATATCTGTTGCTGCCGTCACGCTTGGGGCAGGTGCTCCCGACTCTACACGATTGCTGGCAGACGGAGGACTACGCCATCGTCCTTCTGGAAGATCGCTCCGATTGGCCAACCCTTTTGGATTACTGGCAAACGGAAGCAACCTCAATGCTAGAGGTGCTGCATTGGCTCCACGAGATGGTGGTGTTATGGGGGATTTTGGAAAGCTGGAACTACAGCCAGAGCTTATTGGAACCAGGGAATTTGCGACTGGACGAAGATCAGGTGCTCTGTCTAGGACAGCTCTATCCCGATGCGGTGAGGGGGG
>JBBILC010000067.1:0-18206 GCA_037445115.1 Coleofasciculaceae cyanobacterium bin_20 | reverse complement strand
TTCCCCCCCCCCCCTGGTACAATTGAGCCAGATCTGGCAGATCCTACTGGAACAGGCACAAACCACCTTGATGGGGTCAGTGCTGGAACTTTTCCATGACTTACAGCAGGCCGTCATTACAACCCCCGCCGAATTACGATCGCGCATTGAGGCGATCGCCCAAGAAATGCAGCAGCCCCAAGGCGAAACCGAGGTGACGGTGGCAGATACACCCGTTGCTCCCCCCTCCGAATGGTATGGAACGATGATTACTGCCGAAACCACAACCGCAGACTTCAGTCTGGAGAGCACGACCGATATGACGACGGGTCCCCTGGATCTCCCTGACTTCGGTGACCTCGCCCTTGCTCCTGGAATGCCGGCAGACTTACCAGAACCCCTTGAACAAGATACCGACGAAGCCTTTGACGAGGAGGAGGAAGCCGCTACCGTTGCCTTACCCATGCGCTTGGCCAGCATCCAGGATATTGGACGGACAGATGTGGGGTGCAAACGCCAACGCAATGAGGATTATTTCAGCATTCTCTCCGAACAACAAAAGCTGGAAATGCCCTTGGGGCATAGTGTATCGGCACGAGGTGTTTATGTCCTTTGTGATGGGATGGGGGGCCATGCTGGAGGCGAAGTGGCCAGTACCTTAGCGGCTGATACCCTCCGGCAATTTTTCCTCGACAATTGGTTTAATGCCAGTGATGAGCAAGTCCAGCAAGATTTGCCCAGCCATGACCTAATTATCCAAGGGATTAATCTGGCCAATCAGGCGATTTATGACGTTAACCAGGAAAATGCCAGCGCGGGTAGTGGCCGCATGGGAACGACGCTGGTCCTGTTACTGTTGCAAGACTCGAAGGTGGCGATCGCCCATGTGGGAGATAGTCGTTTGTATCGAATTACGCGAAAACAAGGGCTGGAACAGTTGACGATCGATCATGAGGTTGGGCAACAGGAGATTCAACGGGGCGTTGATCCAGATATTGCCTATGCCCATGCCGACGCCTATCAACTGACCCAGGCATTAGGTCCCCGTAATATTGACTTTATTCATCCGGATGTTAAGTTCCTCGACCTCACCGAAGATACCTTATTAATGCTGTGTTCTGATGGCCTGTCAGACAATAACCTGGTTGAGGAAAACTGGCAAACCCATTTGCTTCCGCTCCTGAGTTCCCGTGCCAACTTAGGAGAGGGTGCCCAAAAGTTGATCGATCTTGCGAATCAATTCAATGGCCATGATAACATTACCGTGCTGTTGGTCCGGGTTAAGCTGCAACCCCATCTCGACTATCTCAATCAATTCTCAATTAATTAAGTTCTCCATATACAGCACTTCCATACTTGGTGAGGTACAGACAAGGGGCTTAAGCCCCTTGTTCACAAGGCTTGACAGTACTTCATTAGAGAGAGAGGGAAGGGCTGTAATGAGAAGCACCTCGAAAATACCATTGTTTTCAACTGTGTCCACCTAACCACTAAGGGGTTGATGCAAGCGGCTCCGCCGCCTTAATTAATCGAGGTTGTCTGAGGATTAATAATGACGTTAATTAGGTCGTTTTAGCCATCGTCAGGTTATAGCTAAGCCAAGTATGGCATAGTCATTCTATTGATACGTTGATCCATGCAATCATCCAGATCCCAAGGCATTGCCCATGTTAGTGTCGATCGCAAATTCCTGATGATAGAGAGATACCACCCTAGCGATAACTCATCTTTATGGCGATCGGCAGCGATCGCGGGACGGGGCACGTAGCTCCGCTTAACTCAACTGTTCTGGGTCAATTCCCAATTGTCGTAACTGGGCCAGCAAGCGATCGGCGCGTTGACGTTCCTGTTCCGCCCGTTGACGTTCTTGTTCCGCCCGTTGATGTTCCTGTTCCGCCCGTTGACGTTCCTGTTCCGCCCGTTGACGTTCCTGTTCGGTGTGTTGGCGTTCTTGTTCGGCCCGTTGATGTTCTTGCTCAGCGCGTTGGCGTTCTTGCTCAGCGCGTTGGCGTTCCTGTTCGGCCCGTTCTTCGCCCGTCAGCAGCAAGTTACCTGCTGCATCCCACCAACGTAGCCACGGCAGTGCTATGCCTTCGTATTCCCCCTGCCAAATGCCCAACTCAACTTGCAGTGGGGGAATCGGGTAGTGGCCGCGATCGTTGGCTGGAACAAGCTGATAATGACTATCGACTAATCGGTAAAGTTCAATACTGGCCTTGGTAACTTCGTAAATGCCATAGTAGGGAATCCGAATGGCCTGCTCATACACCCAGAACTTACCAGGTTTCCGGGTTGTGCCTGTAATCGCAGAGGGGGGAGTCGTATCCCGTTCTTCGCTACCATCTCCGGACGCGAACTCGATCGCAATCAGCGGAGCCACATACTCCTGCCAGAGTACATAGGAGCGGCGAAACGTACCATTCAGTAATGGGGGGACGTTGGGTACATAGAACCAATCGGGACACTCGGCTCCTTTTTCCGGTGGATCGGTTAAGCGCCAGTAGATGCCACAGTCTTGGCCAATACAAAATTGTTGATCAGGGTGTCGTTGATTGAGGACGGGCAGGATCGAACTGGTGAGGATGATGCTCTGGGGATGCTCCTGAAAGTTTTTCACAAAGGTTCCATCCGACTCCGGCAGTTGCATGTGATCGGGCAGCGATGTCGCTAGGTCTGGGGTCTGGATCAAAGGCATAGTCACGATCGCCCACCTGGCAAAATGCGTATTAGCTAATTAATTACTTTGATTCTAGCCCAGTCGTTTGTCATGCCTAAGCCGGAGGTCCAAATGGCCACCCAAGCGCGGGAAATCATCACAACCGTGCAACAAACCCCACCTGACATCCTTTCCGCAAACGAGATAATAGAGATAGTCACCACAATCGTGGTGTACAAGTTCACCACCCTAAGCCGCGAGGAGGTTGAAGCGATGCTGGGACTCACGGGAACCACCTTGGAAGAAACTCGCGTTTACCGCGATGCCAAAGAAGAAGGTCGCCAGGAAGGTCGCCAGGAAGGGCAGCAGGAGGTGGTAGCGGTGACGGTACCTTTGTTGTTTCAGGCGGGACTGACGATCGAACAAATTGCCCAACAGACGGGGATTGATCTGGCGATCATCCGGCAAGCGGTCGGGGACTAGGGACGATCGCACGCCATTCTCTCGTGTGCGGATGACGTGAGAGGATAAGCTTAAAAAGCGTTAAAACGTGGGCTTGACCATTCCTTATAACGATAGAGAAAGTACTTGAAACGATAGGGAGCGTATTATGGACCCCGATCAACGTTACGAGGTATTGGAACAACGCTTAGTCGCTTTAGAAGCTAAAGTTGAGTCGCTGAGCCAGCCAGCCACAGGTCTAACCAGCGGGTTGCCAGCGGGCGATCGCCTTGCCCATCTCGAAGCGCTGGTCACCCGACTGGAGGAAAATTTTTCCCTCATTGCGGATATTGATACCTTTTCCCACCTTCGTGATCTCTTGGCCGCAGGCAATTTCAAGGCAGCCGATCAGGAAACGGCGCAGATCTTGATGAATGCGATCGGTAAAACCCTGGAGACGATCGCGCCCAGTGATATTGAAACTTTTCCCCTGGCCCCCTTGCGCATTGTCGATCGCCTCTGGCGTAAATATAGTAGCGATCGCTTTGGCCTGAGCACCCAACTCAAAATCTATCGAGAGGTTGGGGGCGACTTTAATACGGTGATTGCCCAGGATGAGGCTGTACTGCTGGCCTTTTGTGAGCGCGTTGGTTGGCGGAAGGATGGGAAATCGATCCTGCAATCGGACTGGGAAGCGAGTCTCGCCTCACCCGCAGGCTTTCTCCCAATATCCTGGTGGCGCACTCCCTACGGGATGAAAATCGGCAATTTTATTATGGCTCGCCTGATGAAGGGCGGTTTTTAGGGTGTTGACACAAGGCTGATAAAAGTCCCATTGAGACGAGTGCAGCAACTCATCAATTTTGCACTGTTTGTAGTATGGGCTTTAGCCCATTACGACTAAAGTTGTCACTACGAACGTGTAGGATTTATTATCTGGTCTACTAGCCAGTAAACAGTTGTTTAGGGAGCAGTATGCTAGTTTCCATCATTCGGTTTATCGCACTGGCCCTGCTTGCGGCCTGGTGTTTTATTCTGACCCGTCCATTAATCCCCTTAGCCCTATGGGGGGCAATTCTTGCGGTCGCTCTATACCCTGTCTTTCAGTGGCTTAGTCGTCACTTGGGGAATCGCCAGAAATTAGCAGCGATTCTCATTGTTTGCTTCTTTATTTTTATGATTGTCGGGCCGCTGAGCTTGATTGCCAGTGCCGTGCTTGAAAGTATCCAAACCTTTGCCCATAATCTTGAAAATGGGACCGTTCATGTACCGCCTCCGCCCAGTGAACTTTCAAAATGGCCATTAATCGGCGATCCGCTGTTAAAAATCTGGCAAGATGCACACCGTAATTTTCTGGCTGTCATAGAGCTATACAGGCCGCAATTAAGTAACCTGGCAACCAAGCTGCTTTCCCTGGCTGGAGCCACTAGCCTGGGGCTAATTCAGTTTGTGTTTTCAATTATCATTAGTGGCTTCTTCATGCTGAATGCCGCAGCAATTAGTGAAGGAATTCATCGCTTTACTGCCCGTTTAGTGCCCGATCGGGGACCAGAGTTTTTGATTCTAGTGGTCGCCACTATTCGTAATGTAACCCGTGGGGTGATCGGCATTGCCCTTCTTCAGACTTTTTTGCTGAGCATTGGTCTATTTCTGGCAAAAGTGCCCTTCGCACAATTCTTGATTATTGGCTTTTTATTATTGTCTATTCTCCAGATTGGTCCGACGATATTAGTCATCCCGGTCATTATCTATGAGTGGTCTAAACTTGCGATCCTTCCGGCATTACTGTTCACCGCCTGGATGGTGTTGGCAAGTCTCTGCGATAACTTTCTCAAACCAATTTTGATGGCGCGGGGCTTGCCTGTGCCCATTCTAGTGATTTTTATTGGTGTGATTGGGGGGACGTTGAGTCATGGGTTGATTGGGCTTTTCATCGGCCCGGTCATCCTAGCCGTTGGCTATGAAGTGCTTCGCGCTTGGGTCAATGAAGAGGATGAGGAGCAAATCGCTCAGGGCAAACAGGTTTAAGCCGCTCAACAGGTCAATACGACTCGTGCAGTTACCCGTAAATGTTCCACGGTTTGTAGTTGGGGCTTTAGCCCATGACGACTAAAGTCGTCACTACGAACGTTGCAGAATTTATGAGTGGGTCTACTGAGCAAGCTAAAAATTGGAGTTGTTGCGATCGCGATCGTGCTTAGCTTGTTGGATGATGGCGAATCCGGCCCCCGCTGCGAAGCCCAGCCCAGCCCCAACCAGTGGATAGCGACGATATAAGGTCCGATAGAACCGACTCTCATACTGTTGGCGATCGAGGTCAGGCTGACCGATATAGGAGACGGCCCAACCAAAGAGGGCACCGATCGCCGCTGCTATAATGCCTGATGCAACCACAACTTTGTAGTTCATAGTTTCCTCAGCGTTCCTAGTCTCCTAAAAGTGTCTCCTAAAGCTCACCCGCCCCACCTCGACCATTACCGGACACCAACTCTCGTTCAAAACTCTTAACCACAATGTAAAGGATTGGCGCGACCCCTAGACTCAATACCGTAGCGACCAGGTAGCCGCCAAAGCTAACGGTCCCGATCGACCAGCGACTAATCGCCCCGGCCCCCGCCGCCGTCATCAGGGGAATATAGCCCACCAAGCCCGATGAGGCCGTCATCAGAATGGGTTGGAACCGGGATTTCGCCGCTGCCACTGCCGCTTTACTCAGGCTCATCCCCTGGCGCAGAAATTCATTCGCCTGCTCCACAATCAGAATCGCATTCTTACTCGCCATCCCGATCAGCATCAGCAGACCGACCTAGGCATAGATATCATTGTTAATCACCGGCCAGAGGCTACCCGCCTGGAGGAAATTTGCCCGCAGCCAAATCGCCACCATTGCCCCCAGGGCGGCTAACGGCACCGTCAGCAGAATGATCATCGGGTCCACATAGCTGCCGTACTGGGCTGCCATGATCAGGAACACCAGGATAAAGGCTAGGGCAAAAATCGCCCCCGTGGCTCCCCCGGCAGATTTTTCCTCCAGCGACAGCCCCGTCCACTGATAGCCAAACCCTGGGTCGAGTACCTGGGCGGCCAACTCTTCCATCGCCGCGATCGCCTGCCCGGTACTATAGCCCGGAGCCGGTGAGCCTTGAATCTTGATCGCTTCGTAGACGTTGTAGTGGGTAATGGTGGGCGGTGCTGTAAACTCCTCGATCGTCACCAAATTGCTGAGGCGCACCAGTTCCCCCGATCGCGATCGCACGTAGAACGAGCCAATATCTTCCGGGTTATCACGGTAATCCCCCTCGGCCTGCACATAGACCCGGTACTGCTGGCCATCCAGGAGGAAATCATTTACATAGCGTCCCCCCAGGTAGGACTGTAGAACGCCAAACGCCTGGTTCACATCCACATCGAGGGCTTTGGTCTGGTTACGGTTGAGCTTAATGGCAATCTGTTTCGCTGCCGGGGTAAAGGTGGTGGTGACGCGGGTGAGTTCGGGTCGATCCTTGGCCGCTGCAATCATGTTGTTGACATTGGTCAGAAGAGCTTCCGTGGGCAAGTTCCCCCGATTTTGCAGTTGAAATTCAAAGCCACTGGTGGCCCCTAACCCATCCACCGGGGGCACGTTGGTGGCAAAAACCAGGGAACCCGTCACCTCTTTTTGCAACCGCTGGTTGAGATCCGCCAGCAAGGAAAACACCGTCTGCTCCTCAGCGGGGCGATCGGCCCAGGACTTCAGGCGCACGAAAAAGACATATTTGTTATAACCACTCCCCTCCAACCCGTAGCCCGCCGCCGCGAGATAGCTCTCAATGTCGGGATACTCGTCTAGGATTTGACTGACTTGGGCGACCTGCTCCTGGGTATATTGCAGCGAGGCGATCGCGGGGGATTCCCCAATCAGAATCAGCAAACCCTGATCCTCCTCTGGGATAAACCCCGTGGGCACAATTTTTAACATAAACACCGTCGCCACCAGCCCCGTCACAAACACCGCCATCACGACATACTTCAGGCGGACCAGAACTTCAATCAGGGAGCTATATTGACGCACGAGCCAACCAAACCCGATGTTGAACAGGCGAAACAGCCAGCCAAACAGGAAATTAACCCCCCGATCGATCAACCCCGGTCTGGTTCCGGGCGGTTTCAGGAACAGGGCCGCGATCGTGGGCGAAAAGGTCAACGCATTAAAGGTGGAAAACACGATCGCCGCCGATAGGGTCACGGCAAATTGGCGATAGACAATCCCCGTCGTGCCGGGGAAGAAACACACTGGGATAAACACCGCCAACTGCACCAGGGCTGCCGTAATCGTAGGTGTTGCCAGTTCATTCATCGAGTCCAGGGCGGCCTGCATCGGGCGCATTCCCTGGTTCATCTTGCTCTTGATCGACTCCACGATCACCACGGCATCATCCGTCACCGTCCCGATCGCCAGAATAATGCCGAACATGGTCAACTGGTTAATGCTAAAGCCAAACCCCAGCAGGATCGCCATTGCCCCAATCATGGCCACGGGCATCGCCAGGGCCGGGACGATCGTCGATCGCCAGTCTTGCAGGAAGATCAGGATCGTCAGGATTGCCATGATGATCGCCTGGAACAAGTTGGAGGTCACGTCCCGCAGGGAAGTCACTACAAACAGGGTGGAATCGTAGGGAATGTCGTACTTTAGACCGGGCGGGAAGGTTTTCGCCAACTCCTCCACCTTGGCCTTGATGCGGCTGCCCGTATCCAGTGCATTCGCCCCCGGTAACTGGTACACCGCTAACCCGATCGCAGGCCGACCGCTTAAGCTACCGACGACATCATAGTTTTCCGCCCCCAACTCCACCCGGCCAATATCCTTCACCTTCGTCAGTTGCCCATCGGCCCCCGTTTGCAAAACCAGGTTTTCCGTATCTTCAGCACTGGTAAAGCGGCTATCGGCCCGCAGGGGAATGGCAAAGCGTTGCTCTGGGCTGGCGGGTTCCTGGCCGATCCGTCCGGCCCCGGCTTGAATATTCTGCTCCCGTAGGGCTTGTTCTACATCGGCAGGGGTCAGATTACGGGCGACCAATTTGGCTGGATCAAGCCAGATCCGCATGGCATATTGCCGCTCACCGAGAATCTGGATACTGCCCACCCCCGGTAGGCGTTTCAGTTCATCCAGGACAAATAGATCCAGGTAGTTACTAATAAAGGCCGTATCATAGCGTGCCTGTTCCTGCTCATTCTGTTCTGAATAGAACCCATAGGCCAGCAGCAAACTGGGCGATGCCGCCTCCGTGGTTACTCCGGTTTGTTTCACCACCTCCGGGAGATTCGGCTGGGCCTGGTTCACCCGGTTTTGCACGTTCACCTGGGCAATGTTGCGATCGACCTCAACGGGAAACGACACCGTAATACTGGAGACCCCATCGGACCCCGTGTTGGAGGACATATATTTCATATCCTCAACCCCGTTGATCTCCTGCTCAATCACGGTGGTGACCGTATCTTCCGTGGTTTTGGCATCGGCCCCAATATTGACTGCCCTCACCTGAATCTGGGTTGGGGCCAGTTGGGGCAACTTTTCCAGGGGCAGCAGGGGAATCGCTACGCCCCCCACCAGCAGAATCACCAGGGAGCAAACGGTGGTAAGAACGGGACTGCGGATGAACTTGTCAGAAACGCTCATGGTGGCCTCTGTTGGAAGGTGCTAGGGGATATCCCACGCCAATAAACAATCCCTTGAGATCCATCAACCATACTCTGAGTTCTGACGACAGCAGGAAGATGACATATTTTTTAAATTCTGTTGGGTTTTTAAGCTGTTAGGTTTTTAAGCTGTTGGGTTTTTAAGCGTAGGCTCGTTCTGGGTTAGCCTAACCCTATCCCCGATCGCAAGGTTATGAAGGAGAGTACGATGAATGTCCTAGTCATTGATATTGGCGGCACCAATATTAAATGCTTGGCAACTGGACAAACCGATACCCGGAAGTTTCCATCTGGCCCAACGATGACACCCGCTGAAATGGTGGCTGGGGTCCAGGCGTTGACCCAGGATTGGTCCTACGATCGGGTGGCGATCGGCTATCCCGGCCTGGTACGACACGGACAAGTGACCAAGGAACCCCGCAACCTGGCCCCCGGTTGGATTGGGTTTGACTTTGCCGCTGCCTTCGGCTGTCCGATCAAGCTGATGAACGATGCCGCGATGCAAGCGTTGGGCAGTTATCAGGGAGGGATCATGCTCTTCCTGGGGCTGGGAACCGGGCTAGGCTCCGCGATGGTGGCGGAAGGCGTGGTTGTGCCCCTGGAACTGGGCCATTTGAGCTATCGGAAGGGGACGTTTGAGGACTATCTGGGGGTTCGGGGTTTAAAGCGCATGGGTGCCAAGAAGTGGCAGCAGCACGTCGAGAGAAGTATCAACCGCTTTATCTCCGCTCTAGAGCTTGATGATGTGGTGATCGGCGGTGGTAATGCCAAAAAGCTGAAACAGCTTCCCCCTGGCTGTCGATTAGGAAGCAATGCCAATGCCTTTACGGGGGGCTTTCGGCTTTGGGAAACCCCTGACTCGCAGACCTCAGCCCCTAGTGCATCGTCAAGTTTAAGTTAGGGCTTCCAGTTAGGGCTTCCAGTTAGGGCTTTGACAGGCTCAGCCTGAACGTATCCATCCCGGTCACCCTGAGCGTGTCGAAGGGGCGTAGGGCCGATCGGTAACCTGACCATTGTCGGCTGACAGCATAATGAGTAGACCAGATCATGAGTTTTGCAACATTCGGGGTGACGGCTGAAGTCGTAATGGGCTAAAGCCCCTACTACAAACCGTGCCTACGGGGTGAGGAATCCAGGCGGGGAGTAGAAGATATCGTAATGTCTGCCGCTGTAATATCTGCTATTGATGTCGCAGTCGGCAGAAAAGTTTCTGCGCGATCGTCTACTGGTGGCATTAGGAAGCTAACGTGGGCAGGTGAGTAGCAAATGTAGCCCAAGAGTCACACTGAAATGCCAGGTCTACTAATGCCTCTAGTTGTTCGGGGGCTAGCGTCTCTAACTGGGCGATCGCGGTGTCCGGCACGCTCTGGAAGCGATTGTTGAGGACCTTCAGCAAGAGGCGCAGGGCTTCTTCTTGGCGACCTTCTTGGCGACCTTCTTGGCGACCTTTTTCCAGGCCCATGCGTTCAACACTGGTGATGTAGGGCATGTGTCCCTCCTGTTCGTAGGTAGCGATGATTTGCCAAACTTCGGCTTCGTGTGCTTGAGGTAATTGTATGATCCAATCAATAAACCGGAAGAGGTTGATGATTTCCTGGCGTTGGAAGCCTTTTTCGTATAACCGCCGGATCAGCTGGATTTTCCCAGTTTTGCGTTGTTGTAGATTGCGTTTGCTGGTTAGGCTCTGGAGATGGGCCAACACCACGATCGCGAAGGGGTTGGGGCTGGCCTCTAGCTCATCTGTGCGATCGCAGTAGTCGAGTAATTTCACGCTGGGGAAGTGGAATTCGAGCCGACAGTCAAGGATTTCCTGGCGGTACGCCTGGGGTCGCCAGTGGGGATGGGTGTCGCCAAGAATGGCAAGGCTGAGGACGGGGCGGTTATAACGATCGCTGATGCGGTAATTGTAGACATACATGCGTTCAGGGAAGTGGGGATCTTTGCGGCCCTGGACTTCGATGTGGATGAGAATCCAGGTTTCGGTGCCGTCGCGTAACCACACTTTGACGAGTTTGTCGGCAAAGCGTTTGCTGCGTTCGGCGGCGGGGACGATTTTCTGGAGTTCTTTGTCGAGGAATTCATGGGGCTGGTGCCAGTCGATCGCGGCATAAACGTTGGGGAAGAAGAACTGGAGGAATTCGGGAAAGTACTGCTCGATAATTTCTTTCCAGGGTGAGTCCTGATCGGTACGATGCTCCTGGGAAGAGGCTGCGTGAGCGCGGCTGGAATCGGGGGGTAGTGAGGATGTTGGGCGCATGGAAATATTCTATCTAGCCCTCTTCTGTCACTCTGAAAAAAGAAAAAACTGTCGAAAGCTGGAAGTCGTTATCAGCTATGGGTTTCATCGGTCAGTTCTTAACACATTCCTAAATCTTTAGGCATCTGATAGGAACTCAATGTCAGAAAGCATAGCTGATCAGCTTTCCCCGATGCTGGAGCAATTTTAATCTCCCCGAAGTTAAAAGAGGGATAATACTTTCCCCTTTCCTCAGTACCCCTCCAATCACCTGCCTATCCTTAGCTTTCTCCTGACCTTCCCTGATTCACCAAGCAAAAGCGATCGCGGGTCAGATCCTGATGATTCAGCCCCTCCCCTGCCTGCAAATCCCCGTACTGAGCGATAAATGCCGGTTGGCGATCGATCCGCGAAAACGGTAACGGCTCCAACCGCATCGCCACCCTCCGTTCCGCCAAATACCCCCAGCACCGATTTGATGTCGCCATAGGTGGCCGTGGCAATCCGGGAGAACCCCATGCTCCCAGTTTGATCGACACCACAATGAACACCGTACTCGGGGGTCGGACAGGCGCTTGGCGAGCTTGAATCTCAGCCCGAATGCGCTGGTACTGCGATTCCAGATCAGGATTGGGGGTGGCTCCATTAGTTCCCATTAACGGAACTTGACCATTAGGCTGGGACTGCGACTCTAGCCCCGGTTTGGGGGTGGCACCAATTGCCGTTTCTGGATTAGCCTTTTCACAGCCGACGTTGCCCAGGAAAATTATGCTTAGCAGGACAGCAGGGATTAGTGGATGGTTGTTCATTTGCACACCTTGCGGGAAGTACAAAGATCCATCTGCGCGTACAAGGCCAATTATGCAAATTTCATCTTGAACGCTATTAGTTCATGTGTTCTTTATGTGCTTATTTGTGCCGACCGATGACGATCGCAGCCTTCGCATTGTTACGAATCGTGCGATCGCTGTTCAAAGCCTGCGATCGCACTATGCAGGGTGAAGTAGATGCGATCGGGGCCAAGGGTATCCAGCAATCTTGACTTTCGCAGTTGGGCGTAAAGATCTTGCTTAACACGCGCCAATGTCATCGTGATTCCCCGTGCGGCCAACTCGTCATGGAATTCCATCAGCATATCCGCTGCCGTAATGTCGATATCGGGGATCGCGTCTGCATTAAGCACAAACCATTCCACCGGGGTTTTCTCGGCCTCGATCGCAGCGAGGGCACGCCGCTTGAAATTTTCCACATTGGCGAAAAAGAGGGGGGCATCGTAACGGTAGATCACCAGCCCTGGGATTGTCGTGGCATCGGGCCAATCGGCAATGTCATGTAACCCCGGTACGCTGGGGGTTTCCCCCATAACGGCATCGTGGGGATTGCTAATCCGGGTAAACAGATCAATCACCGACAGGGCCACCGCAAGGCTCACCCCCATCAGCAGATCGGTAAACAAAACCCCGATCGTCGTAATCAAGGCCAGAACGAGTTCCCGGCGACGAAAACGCCGCAGCCGCAGAAATTCTGGGACCTCGATCAATTTAGTCGCCGCATAGATCACGATCGCGCCCAGGGCGGGTTTGGGGAACAGGGCCAGCACGGGCCGCAGAAACAGCAGCACGATCAGCAGCACGACCAAGCCCACCAGGGAAAATACCTGACTCCGGCTCCCCAGGGAATCGCCAATTACTGTCCGGCTGCCGCTACTGCTAATCGGAAACCCCTGCATCAGACCCGCGCCGAAGTTGGACACGCCTAGGGCTAGCAATTCTTGGTTGGCATCGACCTTATACCGATTGCGGGCCGCAAATGCCCGTGCCGTCAGCACATTATCGGAATACCCCACGATCGCAATCCCCGCCGCTGCCCCGATCATCGTCCGCACTTCCGACCAACCCACCGCCGGAATCAGGGGACTGGGTAACCCCGCCTCAATCAGACCGACCACGGCTACCCCCGCCTGGTCCAGCTTAAATAGCCACACCGCCGCTGTCGCCACGAGCACCGCCAGCAGGGGGCCAGGGGAAGTGGGAAAGCGCGACTGCACGGTAAACAGGAAGACCAGCACAAAGGCAGCCAGCCCCAGGGTAGGCCAGTGGACCTCGTTCAGGCGACTCAAGAATTCAAAAAATTGCCCAAAGATCGACTCGGATTCAATGGCAATGCCGCTGATTTTACCCAACTGACCGGCAATCATGATCACCGCCACCCCCGCCATGTACCCAATCAAAATCGGTTTCGAGAGCAGGTTCGCGAGGAACCCTAGGCGGGCAACGTAGCCGATTAGGCAAAGCACCCCCACCAGACAGGCCAACACGGCGGCCAGCACCGGATAGCTGTTGGGAGAGTTGGCCACGAGGGGAGCCACGGCGGCTGCCGTCATCACTGCTGTGGTCGACTCGGGACCGACGGACAACTGCGGCGACGAACCGAACAGGGTGTACAACACCATTGGCGGCATCATGGCCCATAACCCAGCCACGGGGCCAACCCCGGCCAACTCGCCATAGGCCATACATTGGGGGATTAAATAGGCCGCTACCGTGATCCCCGCCAGCACATCTCCCCGCAGCCAGGTGGGGGAGTAATGCTGGAGCCGCGCCAATCCCGGCATCGCTGACAGAACACGAGAGGTTTGAGGCGATGTTGTCAACGGGACACTCTCCTGCGGTAACGAAACAATCGTCTGAGCAGACTAAACAGAATGATTAAGGAGGATAAGCCCAAGAGGATAGCAGATCCAGGCGCTGACGCGTTTGGTCCCATGATAAATGTATACAAACACGCGATATCAATCCCCCACTCGCCCTCCCACGGAACCGCCTTGGCGACGGTGGTGGCTCCTGCGTGGGGAGGTCAAAGTTGATAGGATGGGGGCAGCGATTCTCCTGGGGAGACGCTGCGCGATCGGGTGAATGGATGCGTGTCAGATGAGTGTCGAACGGTGGACAGATGAGCGGTTAGATCAATTGGCTCAGTTAGTGGAGTCCAACAGTCGCACCATCCAAGCATTGGCTAACCTAGCGGCTGAAGACCGGCAGGAACGGGTCGAAACGCTGCAAGAGATCCGCGATATCAAACAGGAAATTCGCGAGATCCAGCAGGAGGTCCGTGGGTTGCAGACTGAGAATCAGCGGATGCTGGATATTCTCCTGAACGATCGCCGCCAAGACAATCAAGACAGCCAGCCGTAAATTACCGGGTTGCCGATCGGTACCACTAACCTTGTCCGATCGCTCCCCACTGGCGACTCAATCTGGGCAAACCCGTCGTCACCCCTCCCTGGTGATCATCGCGGGGGATAATTAGGGAAAGATCACCTGCACGCAATTACCTGAGCGAGAAAGGGAGCCACTATGTCTGCTGCGATCGTCACTACCTGGATTGTTAGCCTGAGTTTGGGACTGCTGGTTTGCCTGTTTATTTTCCGCATCATCCTGAGTTGGTATCCCCAGGTCGATCGCGATCGCCCCGCCCTGCGCTGGATCATTCTCCCGACGGAGCCGTTGTTAATCCCAACCCGTAAGGTGATTCCCCCCCTCGGAGGTCTGGACATTACCCCCGTGGTCTGGGTGGGAATTTTTAGCCTGCTGCGGGAGTTGCTGGTGGGGCAGCAGGGGCTGTTAACCCTGTGGAGTCGAGTCCACTAACCTTACGGGTCTGCATCCATTGCTCAACAAAATTGGTGTAAATCTCCCCGGCGAGGAATGGTTCGGTTTCCAAGATCTTCTGGTGGAAGCCGATCGTTGTGGGGATGCCCGTAATCGCACACTCGCGCAGTGCCCGCCGCATCCGCCGGATCGCCGCTGGCCGATCTTCGCCCCAAACAATGAGCTTGCCAATCAACGAATCATAGTAGGGCGGAATCACGTAATCCGTATAGACATGGGAATCCATACGCACGCCAGGTCCCCCCGGTGGCAAATAGGCGCTAATGCGTCCGGGATGGGGGCGGAAATTGTGATCGGGATCTTCCGCGTTGATCCGGCATTCGATCGCGTGACCGCGCAATACCACCTGTTCCTGGCTAAACCGCAAGGGTTCCCCCTGGGCAATGCGGATCTGTTCAGCGATCAGGTCCAGCCCGGTGATCATCTCTGTGACCGGGTGTTCCACCTGAATCCGGGTGTTCATTTCCATGAAGTAGAACTCGCCGGAGCGATCGAGCAAAAACTCCACGGTTCCTGCGCCCACATAATTGATCGCCTTCGCCGCTAACACGGCAGCATGACCCATTTTTTGCCGCAATTCGGGGGTTAGGGCAGGGCTGGGGGCCTCTTCGAGTAACTTCTGGTGTCGCCGTTGGATCGAGCAATCCCGTTCGCCCAAATGCACCACATTACCAAAGCGATCGGCCAGAATTTGAAACTCAATATGGCGAGGACACTCAATAAACCGCTCCAGATAGACCCCCGGATTACCGAAGGCCGCTTCTGCCTCCCCCTGGGCTGCTTGCAGTTGCTTGAGTAAATTCTCCGGCTCCCGCACAAGGCGCATCCCGCGCCCCCCGCCCCCTGCCGTCGCTTTAATCATCAGGGGATAACCGATCTGATTCGCCACGGCCAGGGCTTCGGTTTCGTCCGTAATCAGGCCATCACTGCCGGGAATGGTGGGAACGCCCACCCGCTGCATGGTTTCCTTCGCCGTGGACTTATCCCCCATCGCCAGGATGGCTTCGGGCGTGGGGCCAATGAAGTGCAACTGGTGATCGGCGCAGATCTCAGCAAAGCGGGCATTTTCCGCCAAAAAACCATAGCCGGGATGGATGGCCGTGGCATTGCGGGTCAGAGCCGCCGCGATGATATTGGGAATGTTGAGATAGCTCTTGCTACTGAGGGCCTCGCCAATGCAGACCGCCTCATCGGCTAACTGGACATGGAGAGCATGGCGATCGATCGTTGAGTGAACCGCCACGGTCGCAATCCCCAACTCCTCGCAGGTGCGAACAATACGGAGGGCAATTTCGCCTCGGTTGGCAATCAGGATCTTAGAAAAATTCATTGGCGTCGCCTTCGGGAGCAGCCCAGCCTAAACCCCTGCGGCAAGCTGGCAGTAGCCCATCTTATCACGCGGTCACCCTAACGACTTAACCAGGCGATCGCGGCCCGAATCCAAGCCTCCACATCGCCACTTTTCGCCAGTGCCGTCTCCTGTCCGACTGCTTGCAACGCTTGCGCCACTTCCGTATTCGTATACCCCAGCGCCAATAGGGTCATCTCCACATCCTCCTGGATGGCTAACGTGGGTCCCGCCAGGGGCGTGGTCACCAAGCCCGTTTGCTGTCGCCATTCCGCCAGTTTCGCCTTCAGTTCCAGGGCAATACGTTCGGCAGTCTTGTTGCCCACCCCAGGAGTGCGACTGAGGACGCGGGTATTGCCACTGACGATCGCCTGGACTAAATCATGCAGCCCCAAGGTATCGAGCAGAGCCAGGGCGAGTTGGGTCCCGATGCCACTGACACTAATTAACTGGCGAAAGAGATCCCGTTCTGCCGCTGTACTAAACCCAAACAGGGCAAGCTGGTCTTCTCGCACATACTGGTGGGTAAAAATCTGAAACGGTGCCCCTACTGCCGGTACTTCGCCGAGGAGGCGGGCCGGAATCTGGATCTCGTAGCCGATCTGCTGGACTTCCAGGACAAGGATGACACGATTGCTAATCTTCTGGATGCCCGCGATCGTGCCCTTGAGATAGCTAATCATGCCAGCATCTGTACTCGGTTAAATGACGTTGGTTAAATGACGTTGGCTAAAGGACTGCGGTGAAAAAGTTTCGGTTAATAGCTGCGGTAGAATCGGCTATCCCGTGAGACAGGTAGGACACCCACCCCACGGGATATCTGGACAGAAGTGCAAATTAGTCGTCGTAGAGTCGGCATTCTGCCGCATCGGGATTGTCGTCGCAGTACTGCTCAAAGGAATTCTTCGGCTTCACCTGACGCTGGTGAGATGCCTCTGCCTGGAGTTCCTCCACGGCATCCCAAGCCGCTGCACACTCACCGGCACTGGCCCCGGAGTCGCAGACAGCACGGGCCGCTTCCCGCTCTTTCTCAATTTGCTCTTGAAGATTGTCGATCATAAGTTGGCCTCTCATAGCGCTCTTAATTGCGTCAGCCGCACTTTACCAATCCCAGCAGCATCGAATTTGTACAACCCGAACGGCCAAGATGGAACAGATCTGCACTAGACTAACGCACCACTCCTTATCAGTGATACCCAGGCTTAACCAGGGCAAGCTGGATTAGGCTGATTTTCTTAACCTTTGTCCAACCTGATTTTCCCAGTTGGGACAGCCTCAGTTTATCGTAAGGGGTTTTGGACTGGACTGACAGCCATCGATGGCGGAATTCACCTCCATGACTCGCAGCCTTCTCTATGTTAACAGTTGTAACGAAAGATTGCGTATAGGTACATAAAACTAAACCCGATAAGGGGAATGGACGATCGCGATCCCCGGATCTTACCGCCCTGCCTGGGATTGATCGCTTGCGGGGCGCACGGCTTGTGGGCGAATGATACCTCAGTAATACTGCGGAAGGGGGGATAGACCGCAACTTGACAGGAACTTTATAGTGACGGTCTCTGTATACAGATGCAATTTTCAGTGTTTTTTCGGATGTTTCCAGAAATTAACGTTCTGCTGCACTAAAATCATCCGTATTTTTACGATTACTGCGATCGCAAAGAGGCTATTTCAGCGCTTAATGATCCCTAGGCTGCAAATGTAATAGCCTCCAACCTTAATATCTCAACCTAAATCCAGACCAGTCAAGCATTAGGGCGTTCCCTCGCAGGGGTACAACCCCCTTTTACAGGGAAGGAGAGACTCTCTATCTTGAAAATATCCACACACCTCTTCACCCAATTAAGCGTTTTTCTAGATCAGAAAACTTACGCAGGTGGAAAGGAACACCGTGTGTTCTCCTCCTTTGAACTGTGATCCAAATCACCTTAAGGAAGTCTGCATTTCATTGGCATTGCGTGAGAAGAGGAATGGGTTGCGATTCGCCTTGGGCATTACGAAACGATCGCAACGATCGCCACCCGTCATGACTACCGTGCCGGTACTAAAACCCTGCTGACAACCGACTTTTCCCCACGAAATCGGCCGCGATCGCGTCGCGTCTCCGTTGGAGAATCGTCAGGTTGCGCTTAAGGAGTGGCCCAGAAGTGTTGAATGATAGGAAATGTGTTAAAAAATAGCCTCTAATCGTGT
>JBBILC010000066.1:0-27795 GCA_037445115.1 Coleofasciculaceae cyanobacterium bin_20 | reverse complement strand
TACCCTGGAGGACTTTCAAACCTTCCTGGATGCGGCCCACGATCGCGGCATTCGCGTCATTATTGAACTGATTGTTAACCACACCTCGGATCAACACCCCTGGTTCCAGCGTGCCCGTCGTGCCCCTGCCGGTAGCTCGGAGCGGGATTTTTATGTGTGGAGTAACACACCCCAGAAGTATGAGGATGCCCGGATTATCTTCAAGGATTTTGAGACCTCTAACTGGGCCTGGGACCCGATCGCCCAAGCCTATTACTGGCATCGGTTCTACTCGCACCAACCGGATCTGAACTACAACCATCCGGAATTACAATCCGCCATTTTCGAGGTGGTGGATTTCTGGCTAAATATGGGGGTGGATGGCCTCCGACTGGATGCGGTTCCCTACCTCTATGAACGGGAAAAGACTCACTGCGAAAATCTACCAGAGACCCACGCCTTTCTCAAACGACTCCGGCAGCACATTGATACCCATTTCCGCAATCGGATGTTGCTCGCTGAAGCCAATCAGTGGCCGGAGGATGCGGCGGCCTATTATGGCCAGGGCGATGAATGCCAGATGAATTTTCATTTTCCCTTGATGCCTCGCTTGTTCATGGCATTGCACATGGAGGACAGTTTTCCCATTATCGATATCCTGCAACAAACCCCCCATATTCCCGATAACTGCCAATGGGCCTTATTCCTGCGCAATCATGATGAACTCACGTTGGAAATGGTGAGTGATGAGGACCGGGATTATATGTATCGGGTCTATGCAGCAGACCCCCAGGCCCGGATTAATTTGGGCATTCGCCGACGGCTGGCCCCGCTCATGGGTAATAATCGGCGACGGATTGAATTGATGAATAGTTTGTTACTGTCATTACCCGGTACGCCCGTGCTGTACTACGGGGATGAAATTGGGATGGGGGACAATATTTATCTGGGCGATCGCAATGGGGTGCGCACGCCGATGCAGTGGAGCAGCGATCGCAATGCCGGGTTCAGTCGCGGCAATCCCCAGCGATTATATGCACCGCCGATCGTCGATCCGGAATACCACTACGAATCCGTCAACGTTGAAGCCCAACGGGCCAACTCCAACTCCCTCTGGTGGTGGATGAAGCGGCTGCTAGCCATCCGTGCCCGCTTCCGGGCCTTTGGGCGAGGCACCTTTGAATTTCTTTATCCCGAAAACCGTAAGGTTCTCGCCTTTACCCGCACCTACGGGACTGAGCATATTTTGGTCGTCGCCAATCTCTCTCGCTTTGTGCAGACAGTAGAGTTAGATTTATCGGCCTTCAATGGCATGGTGCCCGTGGAAATCTTTGGTCGGACTCCATTTCCCACGATTACCGAAACCCCCTATTTCCTCAGCATGGGTCCCCACTCGTTCTACTGGTTTACCCTGCAACTTCAAGACAGTCCGGTCCAAACACCCCGTCCCGTTTCCCAGGTGCCGACACTGACGGTGACTCGTAGCTGGGACAGTGTCTTCTCCCAAGCCGAGGCAAAGGCAGCATTACAGAGCTTGTTACCGGCCTATTTGCTCACCTGCTACTGGTTTAACGGCAAATCACGGGTGATCCAGGCAGTGCAAATCCGGGAGGTGATCCCCTGTAGTCCGGTTCAAGCGGATCAGAAAGCTAAGGGCAGCCGTGCCGGAGGCAAATCAGCCTCCCCAGCCGCCGACCCCACCCCACCGCTCTACTACCTGACGCTGATTGAGGTGGACTATACCGAAAGCAGTACGGAATTTTATGTCCTCCCCCTGGCCTATGAACCCCGTCGCGAGGAGGAACCGCTGGCCATTCCCCACGAACACGCGATCGCCCAACTTCAGGTACAGGGAAGTGAGGACCGGGGTATTCTCTTTGATGCCTTTGAGGACCCTGGTTTCCTAGCGCTTCCCTGGCAGGCGATCGCCCAAAGTCAGCGCTATGCGGGCAGTCAGGGTGAGGTGGTAGCAGTGCCACTGAATGGCGTCTTTGAGCAACTGCGGGCCACAGCAACGACGATCGATCCCCATCTCTATAGGGGTGCCCAGACTGACTCGGCAATCGTCTATGGCGATTGCATGTTCTTCAAGCTCTTCCGTAAGGTAGAGCCGGGAATCAACCCGGAGGTGGAGATGGGGACCTTCCTCACACAGCAAAGCCTGGATACCCATGCCGCCCTCCCGGAACACCTATCCCCCGTGGCGGGTTTTCTGGAATATCGCAGCAAGGGGAGCGACCCGATCGCCCTAGGGATTTTGCAGCGCTACATTCCCGACACCCGTGATGCCTGGGCCTACACCCTGGATGTCCTGCGGGATTATTTTGAACAGGTGATGGTTCAAGAAGAGGGGGTGAGTGAGGTGCTGTTGCCAATGGCTCCCCTCCTCCAAACACTGATGGAGCCAATCCCCACCCGTGCCTATGAACTCCTGGGAACCTACCTGGGGGCAGCGGAACTGTTGGGGCAACGAACTGCCGAATTGCATTTGGCCCTAGGCACAGATACGGAAAATTCTAGCTTTGCGCCGGAGGCGTTTACGTCGTTTTATCAGCGATCGATTTACCAGTACATGCGTAATCTGGCAGGTCAAACGCTGCTCACGCTGAAGAAACAACTTCCCTATATTTCACCAGAGCTACAACCGCTAGCGCAAAGTGTCCTGAACCGTCGGGATCAGTTGATGGGGCGGTTTAGTGCTGTGTTGAACCATCCGATCCAAGCCACACGGATTCGTTGCCACGGGGATTATCATTTGGGTCAGGTGCTCTATACGGGGAAGGATTTTGTCATTGTGGACTTTGAAGGGGAGCGCAGCCGTCCGTTGAATGAACGCCGGATGAAGCGATCGCCGCTGCGAGACATTGCCGGAATGCTGCAATCCTTTAGTTTTGTGGTGCAAACCGCCCTGCGGCAGGAAGTGGAGAGTGGGATTATCCGGCCTGAGAGTTTACCGTTGATGGAGCAATGGGCGCAGTTTTGGTATAGCTGGACCAGTGTGGCGTTTCTCAATGCCTATTTGAGTTTGACGGGGGAGGCGTCGTTTATCCCGAAAACCCAGCAGGAGTTACAGGTGCTTTTGGATGCCTATTTGTTGGAAAAGGCGGTACATGAGTTGGACAATGCCCTGAGTAGTAAACCCCAGTGGAGTGAGATGGCCTTACATCGAATTCTGCAACTGCTGGATTCGTTTGGTTAGGGGAGATCCTGAAGACAAGGGGCGATCGTCCCTAGCCAACACCAGTCACCCCCCTCAACGTCCAGGTTCTCAGTCACTTAAAAATCTTGTTGCAGTAGCAGGCTAGCGGTACCCATCACCCGCCGCATATAAACTCAAACACCCATACCGCCGTCCGGATCAGGGACTATGTTAGCTGGCTGGCTTGATCACGATCGCTTAATGGTGTCGCTTAAACGGAGGATAGCTCCTTAAAGCATGGGATAGCCGTCGCGGCTGTCTCAATGGCAGGCAAGCTGGTTTTTTATGGCAGGCAAGCTGCCTGCCCCACTGAAATCTTTGGCCACCAGAATCTTTGGCCACCCGTCCCGATCGCCGGAGCTGGGTTCTCAGCCTACAAACCCGTCATCACTTCCCGTGCCACAGCTAGGGTTTGTGCAATATCTGCCTCGGTGTGCGCCAAAGACGTAAACCCAGCCTCGAATTGGGATGGGGCGAGATAAATCCCGCGCTCTAACATCCCGCGATGGAACCGGCTGAATTTCGCCAGGTCTGATTTTTTGGCATCTTCATAGTTGTGGACGGGGCCAGCGGTGAAGAAGAGGCCGAACATGGCACTGATTGATCCTCCACAGGCGGCATGACCTGTTTCCTTAGCAATATCGAGGAGACCCGTGATCAGCGTTTTGGTGATGCGATCGAGGTAGTCATAGGCTCCCGGTTTTTGCAAGAGTTCCAGGGTTTTAATCCCCGCCGTCATCGCCAGGGGGTTTCCCGACAGGGTACCCGCTTGGTACATGGGACCCGCCGGAGCCACCATCGCCATAATGTCCGCCCGTCCGCCGTAGGCCCCCACAGGCAGGCCCCCGCCAATGACCTTACCCAGGGTGGTCAGGTCTGGTTTAATGCCAAATTTCTCCTGGGCACCGCCGTAGGCGATCCGGAACCCCGTCATCACTTCATCGAAGACCAGTAACGCCCCATTTTCCTGGGTTAACACCCGCAATCCCTCTAGGAAACCTCCATCCGGGGGGATAAAGCCCGAATTACCCACCACTGGCTCCAGGATCACGCCCGCAATTTGATCGGGATTGTCGGCAAACAGGGCCTTCACCGCTTCAAGGTCGTTGTAGGGAGCCGTGAGGGTATTGCTGGTGACGTTTTTGGGGACACCGGGCGAGTCGGGCAGACCCAGCGTCGCGACCCCGGAACCAGCTTTCACCAGGAACATATCAGCATGGCCGTGGTAGCAGCCCTCAAATTTAATAATCTTGTCCCGTCCCGTGAAGGCTCGCATCAGGCGCAGCACCGACATACAGGCTTCCGTACCCGAATTGACAAACCGCACCATCTCAATGCTGGGAACCGCCGCAATCACCAGTTCCGCCAACACATTTTCCAGGACACAGGGTGCCCCAAAACTGGTTCCCTTGTCCAACGCGGCCTTCAGGGCGCTAATCACCTCCGGGTGGGCATGACCACAGATCGCCGGACCCCAAGTACCCACATAGTCGATGTACTGGTTGCCATCCACATCCCAGGCATAGGCTCCCTGGACCCGATCGAAGACGATCGGTTGACCACCCACTGACTTAAAGGCCCGCACCGGGGAACTCACCCCACCGGGCATCAGCCGTTGAGCGGCGGCAAAGATCTCGGCTGATTTTGTGGTTTGAAATTGACTCACGACCAAGGTTTTCTCCTAATCACTCGTTCGAGGAGAGAGCGGCGAGAAAAGAAGAGAGAAAAGCGGTTTCATTCGCTTCTCGCTTCCCTACCTGTTACCTATCTCTCCACTACTTTTTAACCAATGGGACGATTATGCCACTGGGTTAGGGACCCAACTCAAGCAATTGCACCAAGACCTTTCTCATGGTAGAGGCGGATGATTTCATCAACGACGGCTGCGATGGTGAGATTGTCGGTGATCAGCGCGATCGCGTCGGCGGCTTGGGTCAGGGGGGCAAGGGTGCGGGTGCTGTCGAGGTGATCCCGTTGGGCGATCGCCTGTTCGAGTTCAGCTTGGGAAAGCTGGGCTTGGCCTTGACTAAGCAATTCCTGGTAACGGCGGCGTGCCCGCTCCTGGACGGAGGCGGTGAGAAAGATTTTTAACTCGGCCTGGGGAAAGACGTAGGTGCCCATATCCCGGCCTTCGGCGACGATGCCCCCCTGTTCGGCATAGCGTTGCTGCTGTTGGACCAGAAAGCGACGCACGGCAGGTTGGGCGGCGATCGCCGACACATGGGCCGTCACCTCTAAGCTACGGATGGCCTGGGTCACGTCTTCACCGTTAATCATCACCGTCAGTGGCCCGGTCGGCCCCCTGCCCAGTTTTTCAATCGGGTGGGCCGGGACCAATTCAATCACACACTGGCTCACGGCTTCGGCGATCGCGGCCTCATCATCCAGCGCTATCCCCGCTTGCAGCACTAACCAGGTCACCGCCCGGTACATGGCCCCCGTATCCAGGTACATCAGGCCCAAGCGATCGGCCACCTGCCGCGTTACCGTGGATTTCCCAGCCCCCGCCGGACCATCGATCGCCACGATCGGCTTACGCGCATAGAGCAATTGGTTATCAATCAGGCGGGTGGTACCTAGATAGGCCGCAACCCCAAGGAGACCCCGGGTTGTGACCTCAGTCAGGGGGGTGAGGGTTTGGGGATGGACGAGTTCGGCGTATTCCAAACGGAGGTCGGGTAGAGTGCTCATGGTTTGCTTAACGGTGTGGATCAGGGGGGCAGCTTGGCGTTCTCCGGCGCGAAATTGGGCCGTGGCGGCTTGCAGGCTGCGGTAGAGTCCGGCGGCGTGTTCCCGTTCTGCCGGGGTGAGGTACTGGTTGCGGGAACTGTAGGCCAGTCCCGACGCTTCGCGCACGATCGGACATCCCATAATATCGACAGAAAGGTTTAAATCCGCCACTAGCTGCCGAATGATGGCCAATTGTTGCGCATCCTTTTCACCGAAATAGGCGCGATCGGGCTGCACCAGTTGTAAAAGTTTGGTGACGATCGTCGCTACGCCCTCAAAGTGACCGGGACGGTGGGGACCACACAGCACCGCCAACATAGCGGGTGGCGGCACGACCTGGGTGTAAGCGCTGCGATCGCGGGCGGCGACACCCAGCAATTCCGAGGGGGAGGGGGCAAAGATCACATCAACCCCCAGCGTCTCGCACAACTGCCGATCGGCCTCTAGGGTTTGGGGATAGCGATCGAGATCTTCCTGGGGACCAAATTGCAAAGGGTTGACAAAAATACTCACCACCACCAGCCCATTCTCGCGACGGGCTTGGGCGATCAAACTCTGGTGCCCCGCGTGGAGCGCCCCCATCGTCGGGACTAGGCCAACTTGGGGATCATCGGGGGGCGATGCCTCTGGCGCATCCGGCATGGGTTCCACCCCGGAGAACCGCTTCCCGGCCCGGTATTGGTCCAAATAGCACCGCAGGGCGGCGATCGTGGTAAATAGACGCACGGATTTTCCTAACTCCCCGATTATGTAGTCTACAGGTCCCACTACCAGTACCCTAGATCAAGACTGGAGATTCAGACTAGCGACTGAGGTTGAGGTTAAGGCATGGCATCCATCCGCGAACTGCATCAACAATTGATCACCAAAGAACGATCCGCCGTTGAGATTGCCCAGGACTATCTGGCGCGGATGGAACGCCTGGAACCCCAGCTACACGCCTTTCTGCAAGTAACCCGAGATCGCGCCCTAGAACAGGCCGAACGGGTGGATGCCCAAATTGCCGCTGGTGAAGAAATGGGTCTACTGGCGGGGATTCCGATCGGGATCAAGGACAATCTGTGTACCCTGGGGATTCGTACCACCTGCGGCTCTAAGATTCTGGAGAATTTTGTGCCCCCCTACGAGTCTACGGTAACCTCGCGCTTGGCAGCAGCAGGGGCGGTGATGGTGGGGAAAACGAATCTCGATGAATTTGCAATGGGAAGTTCCACCGAGAACTCCGCCTATCAACTCACTGCCAACCCCTGGGATATAACCCGTGTACCGGGGGGATCATCGGGGGGATCGGCGGCGGCGGTGGCTGCTGGGGAATGCCCGATCGCCCTGGGGTCCGATACGGGGGGATCAATTCGCCAACCGGCCTCCTTCTGTGGCGTGGTGGGGCTGAAACCGACCTATGGGTTGGTATCCCGCTATGGGTTAGTCGCCTATGCCTCGTCGTTGGATCAGATTGGTCCCTTTGGGCGATCGGTGGAAGATGCGGCGATTCTGTTGCAGGCGATCGCGGGTCATGATCCCAAGGACTCCACCAGCCTCAAGCTCGACATTCCCGACTATACCCAATCGCTAACCACCCGCCTCACGGGTAAGAAAATTGGCGTGATCCGGGAAACCTTCGGCGAAGGGCTGGACCCGGTTGTGGGTGATGCGGTGCAAGCGGCGTTGCAAACCCTGGAAAAATTGGGAGCCACCGTGCAGGAAATTTCCTGTCCCCGCTTCCGCTATGGGCTACCCACCTACTACATCATTGCCCCCTCGGAGGCATCGGCGAACCTGGCCCGCTACGACGGCGTGAAATATGGCTACCGCACGGTGGACGCGGAGAATTTGCTGGAGATGTACATGAAAACCCGGGCTGAAGGCTTTGGGGCGGAGGTGAAGCGCCGGATCATGATCGGCACCTATGCCCTGTCGGCGGGCTACTACGATGCCTACTACCTCAAGGCGCAAAAGGTGCGCACCCTGATCAAGCAGGATTTTGAACACGCCTTCGGACAGGTGGATGTGCTGGTCTGCCCCACGGCCCCGACGACGGCCTTCAAGGCGGGGGAGAAAACCGATGATCCCCTCAGTATGTACCTGTCGGATTTGATGACGATTCCCGTTAACCTGGCGGGCCTGCCGGGGATGAGCTTGCCCTGTGGGTTTGATGATCAGGGGTTACCGATCGGGCTACAAATCGTGGCCAATGTGCTACGGGAGGATCAAATCTTTGCCGTGGCCTCAGCCTATGAAAACGCGACTGAGTGGCACTTACGCACCCCGGCATTGGACTAAAACTGGCTTTCTGTCGGTGGGGGATCTTGTCAAGGGTACCTAACCATCAGACACTAAACATAGCTGTGACCGATGAGGTAAGGCGTGAAGAGAGTACTGGGAATCATTCTGGGCGGCGGCGCAGGGACCCGCCTTTATCCCTTAACCAAACTCCGGGCAAAACCCGCAGTACCCCTGGCCGGGAAATATCGTTTAATTGATATTCCAGTTAGTAATTGCATCAATTCTGACATCCTGAAAATCTATGTCCTGACGCAATTTAATTCAGCGTCGCTCAATCGTCACCTGGCCCGTGCCTATAATTTTGCGGGCTTCCAAGAGGGGTTTGTTGAAGTCCTGGCGGCGCAGCAAACTACGGAGAATCCCGGTTGGTTCCAGGGCACTGCCGATGCGGTGCGTCAGTATCTCTGGCTCTTCAATGAATGGGATGTGGATGAATACCTGATTCTGTCGGGGGATCATCTCTATCGCATGGACTACCGCCACTTTATTGAGCGTCACCGGGAAACCAAGGCCGATATCACCCTGTCGGTGGTGCCGATCGATGAACGGCGGGCTTCCGACTTTGGCCTGATGAAAATTGATGCCAATGGTCGTGTAGTTGACTTTAGCGAAAAACCGAAAGGGGAAGCGCTGAGGCAAATGCAGGTGGATACCACCGTTTTAGGGCTAACGCCTGAGCAGGCGCGGCAGCAACCCTACATTGCGTCGATGGGGATTTATGTCTTTAACAAGGATGTAATGAATGACCTGCTGAAGCGCTATCCCGATCAAACGGATTTTGGTAAGGAGATTATCCCCGCATCGTCGGACACGTACAATTTACAAGCCTATTTGTTCAATGGTTATTGGGAAGATATTGGGACGATCGCGGCCTTTTATGAAGCGAATTTGGCCCTCGCCCAACAGCCGCAACCACCCTTTAGCTTCTACGATGAAAATGCGCCGATCTATACGCGCTCCCGGTTCCTGCCCCCCAGCAAGTTGTTGAATTGCCAGGTTACCGAGTCGATTATTAGTGAGGGCTGTATTCTCAAGAATTGCCAGATCAGTCACTCGGTCCTAGGGGTACGATCGCGGGTGGATGCCGACTGTGTGGTTGAAGATGCCCTGCTGCTGGGGGCCGACTTCTACGAACACTATGCGGAACGGCAGCGTAGCTTGGCCGAACGGAAGGTCCCGATCGGGATTGGCTCAGGTAGTGTGGTCCGACGGGCGATCGTGGATAAGAATGCCCGCATTGGCAGCAATGTTCGCATTATCAATAAGGACCACATTGAAGAGGCCGATCGTGAGGAACTGGGCTTTATTATCCGCAGTGGCATTATTGTCATCCTGAAGAATGCCGAAATTCCTGACGGGACAGTGATTTAAATTAACCGTATGGAGACAGCCGAGACGGCAATTCTGTAAGGTGTGTAGTGTGTGGCTTTAGTCTGCAACGACTGAAGTCGTTACTACGAACGTTGCGCAACTTGATGTTTACGGTACTAGCTCCCCTGGGTTTCTCTGGGGAGTTTTTGCTTTAAACCCAGGTAGGGCATACTGAAGGCAGGCGCTTAGCGGCAATTTGCGATGACCCTGACGACTCAGAAACTCACCCTGGCCAAATATCTCGCCTACCATGACGGTACCGAACGGTACCGACAATCGCTATGAACGGGTGGCAGGAGAACTAAAACTCATGGCAACCGGTACTGGGCAACATGGCCAAGTGATTGAGTTTCTGAACGATGTGTTTCGGGCCGCGATCGCCTGATCTCGGCATCCCTGGACATCTAAACAAGGGGCTGTGGGCATTCAATCCCCACGAGGTCACCGCTGGGATACCTGTCGGATTCCGGATGTGGGGGTGCTTTCGCTAGCGTAATGGGAAAGTCTACGGCATCAAGAAGCGGTTATTACCCTTGGTCAAGCCCCTCCGATTTTGGTGGCCGAAGTCGTCAGCCCTTCGGCGAAAACGGAAGATTATCGGGCGAAGCGCATTGAATATTGCGTATTAGATATCCCTGAATACTGGATTGTGGATTTGGTCGATCACTGTGTCACGATCTGTGTGTTTGAGGAAGGCAGCTATATAGATTTTGTCCTTATGGACGATACCGCGATCGCATCTCCCATCTTTCCCAATTTGCAACTGACCGCAACACAAATCCTTGCAGGCAAGCGCGAAGAATAATCAGTTTTGAGTGATCTAATGACCCGTGTTTAAGATTTGCGTAACGGTTAGTTGAAAGTCCGGATAGAGAGGAGATACCATTCTTTCATCCGCCTGGAAAACCTGATCTTCGTATAACCCATCTACCCATTGCAGGATGGTAACCTTAACCGCGTTCGGATCAATAATCCAATATTCGGGAATATTGCGACCCGCGTACTCAGTTCGTTTATGGCGGTAATCCCGGTTTTCCTGACCCAGACTCACAACTTCAACGACTAACAAGGGTGGGGGCATATCATGGGTAATCAGGGATTGTTTTCGACCCTCTAGGGCAGCGACAGTTGCCTCTGACAACACCATTAAATCGGGTTCGCGGGCGGTGGCGCTTGAGCCACTCACGGCAATCTGAGTTTTGATGGCAATCTGCTTTTCAGGAATGCCCAATTTGAGCAATTGGGCCAGCAGGAAGATGGCAATTTTAATATTCAGACGGCTCTCCGGCGGCATGGGCACCAATTCTCCATTGACCAGTT
This sequence comes from Coleofasciculaceae cyanobacterium bin_20, assembly GCA_037445115.1. Lineage (GTDB taxonomy): Bacteria > Cyanobacteriota > Cyanobacteriia > B231 > B231 > Trichothermofontia. Next base: position 16,913 of record JBBILC010000066.1, on the reverse strand, counting down.
CATAGCGGGTATCAGTGCCATCGTCATAGTTGAGATACTCCTCAAGGGTCATGGGTGTTGTCGCGATCGTCATAGTCAGGCCACACCAATGGGAATACCCTGATCATAACAGCGTCATATTTGGGATACAGCACTTCCATACCCGGTGAGGTACAGACAAGGGGCTTAAGCCCCTTGTTCGCAAGGCTTGACAGTACTTCATTAGAGAGGGAACGGCTGTAGGACGAATTTCGGCTTGCGTACCGATGCAAGGTTTGACAGTCTGTCTTTTTACAAAAGGCCGGAACTGCCTAATAGTGAGGTGATGATTACGAGTCAATCGCTGGAAATTCAGCCTATTAGACAACGGGTCATCGCCGGTGCATTTGTTACCGTTGGCAATTGGTTGTGTATCTTAGTTGTGTATTTTGAAGATTTGTCATGATGTGGAAACGGCCTATTTTGCTAGCTGCCTCCCTATTGGCCACTGGGGGCGTACTAGGACATACAGGGCTACCAGATTGGGATAGCCAAGCGATCGCGATCGCAACCCAGCCCGTAACGATTCGCTTCCAGGCCCAGGTGGGTCATCAGGCGTTCCACTGTGGGGAAAGCTACGCACTAGGCACACCTCCCATCCAGGTAACCCCGACGGATTTCCGCTTTTATATCTCGGACGTAGCCCTGGTGGATGCGGCGGGTAAGGCTGTGCCCGTGACATTACAGCAAGATGGCCAATGGCAATTTCAGTCGGTGGCCCTGCTGGATTTTGAAGATAAATCAGGCGCTTGCGCCAACGGGACTCCGGAAATGCGCGATCGCGTTGTGGGAACCGTCCCGCCGGGGGACTATCGCCGTCTGCGGTTTACCCTGGGTGTCCCCTTCGATCTCAACCATGCGGATGCCACCCTGGCCACCTCACCGTTGAATCTCACGTCCCTGTGGTGGAACTGGCAAGGGGGCTATAAGTTCCTGCGCATTGATCTGGCAATGGCGGCGCAGGCCCCGGCTGCTGACCACCCTTCCCCCAGCCATCAGGCAAAAGGGGGGCAAGGTGAGGCGAGTCATGGCAAACCCCACCCCGCTGGCCATGAATCCCAATCTGGGTTTGCCATTCATCTGGGCAGTACCGCTTGCCAATCCGATCGCGCTATGCAGCCGCCCATGCGCTGCGACCATCCCAATCGGGCCGAGGTGTCGCTCGCCTTTAATCCAACCCAGGATGTGGTCATTGCTGACCTCGCCGCACTCCTGGCTGCGACGAACCTGGCCACTAATCATCCCCACACGCCCGCAGGCTGTATGGCCGCCCCTGACGATCGCGATTGCGCCGGAATCATGCATAATCTAGGACTGCCCTTTCAGGGACAAGTGTTCCAGGGCCAAACCTTCTTCCGGGTTGCTTCCGGGTTGAGTCATGGGGCTGAGTAACGGGTTCAAGGGGTTATGCGATTCCGCTGCGATCGTCGCTGGCTAGGGGGAGGTATCCTGGCTGCCATCGCGTGCTGCTTGGCGGTGGTGATCAGTGGCCTCGTCAATGGGGGATGGGCGATCGCGCCAGCAACCCCAGCACCTAACCCCTACGCATGGCCGCTTCCCGCTTGGGCACCCAAACCCCTTGTCCCGGCGGATAATCCCATGAGTGCCGCTAAGGTCGAGCTAGGACGACGGCTATTCTACGATCGGCGGTTGTCCGTGAATGGGGAGGTTTCCTGTGGGACCTGCCATGTGCCGACGCTCGCGTTTACAGACGGTCAGACGGTGGCGATCGGGGCGACGGGGGAAGCCCATCCCCGCAATTCGATGAGTTTGGCGAATGTGGCCTACAGTCCGGTTCTGACTTGGGCCAATCCCCTCCTGCGCAGCCTTGAGCAGCAAATGTTGGTGCCTCTCTTTGGGGAACATCCGGTGGAAATGGGCATGGTCGGACGCGAGGCGCAAATTCTCGCGATGCTTCGCACGGATACCGATTATCCCCAAGCCTTTGCCGCCGCCTTTGGTGAGGAGACAGTCCCCATTAGCCTGAAGAACATGACGAAGGCGATCGCGGCCTTTGAACGCAGTTTAGTCTCCTTTAATTCCCCCTACGATCGCTACCGCTATGGAGGAGAAGTAAACGCCATTTCTGAAGCAGCAAAACGGGGGGAGGCACTCTTTCACAGCGAACGGCTAGAGTGCTTTCACTGTCATGGGGGACTAACCTTTAGTGACGCGATCGTGCATGAGCGATCGGGATTTGCCGAAATTGCCTTTCATAATACGGGCCTTTATAACCTGGATGGTCAGGGTGCTTATCCGCCGAATAACACGGGTGTCTATGAAATTACCCATAACCCCCAGGATATGGGACGATTTAGGGCACCTACCCTGCGCAACATTGCCTTGACGGCTCCCTATATGCATGATGGCAGTATCCCGACTCTGGAAGAAGTGATTGCCCACTATGCCGCTGGGGGACGCACCCTTCCTAGCGGCGACTATGCCGGCGTGGGTCGGGACAGCCCCCTAAAAAGTCCCTTTGTGCAAGGTTTTACCTTAAGCGCAGCCGAACAAGCTGATTTGCTAGCCTTTTTACAGAGTTTGACAGACGAGGCCTTTATCCAGAATCCCGCCGTTCAAGATCCCTCCCTAGATCGCCTTCATGGGATGGGGACTAAGCTTCCTCTTGCCCCGCATTCGTAGGCACGACAACAATCGCTAGGTGGATCATGGCTGGTAGCCCGATCGGTACGACATTGCATTTAATCGATCCACCTACGGATTTTATGCCCCCTCCACGGTGGTTGTGGGCAATGCGGTCATCACCATCAACCCGGCGATCCGGATACAGCCGTTCCCTCTCTAATGAAGTACTGTCAAGCCTTGCAAACAAGGGGCTTCAACCCCTTGTCTGTACCTCACCGGGTATGGAAGTGCTGTAGAGCATACTGAAGGTACGTGAATAACCTTCCTGGCTGGCATTAAACCCTAGGGAAATTTCTCGCCGATTAACTAACCGTAGTAATCCGGTTCATTCCCCGGTTTCCACTTAATGTTGCAGCCAATACTCGGCTTTTGTTCCGCAGGAACAGGTTCACCTTTCAAAACTGCCGCGATCGCCCCCCGCAGATCCGCACCATTCACGGGCTTGTCATTTCCGGGCCGACTGTCATCCAATTGCCCGCGATACACCAACCGCAGATCACCATCAAAGAGGAAAAAATCTGGGGTACACGCCGCCCGATAGGCTTTTGCCACTGCCTGCGTCGCATCGTAACAAACGGGAAACGTAAACCCCAAGCGTTCTGCCATTGCCTTCAGGTGAGCGGGATCATCCTGGGGATAGTTGTCAATATCGTTAGAAGAGATTGCCACAATCCCCAAGCCCTGGCTGCCGTAGTCCTGCCCAATCCTAGCCAGTTCCGCCTCCACATGCTTCACGAACGGACAATGCTGGCAGATAAACATCACCAACAGCGCCGGACGATCGGCAAAGGCAGCCAACGCAATGGTTTGCCCCGATACCGTATCCGGGAGTTGAAAATCCGGTGCTGCCACACCGAGGTCAAGCATGGTAGAAGCTGTTCTAGCCATAGATTCTCATGGATTGGGAACTGAACGCGGGGCTGACTTACTTAATCGCCACAGGGACAGTCACCCCACGGGCTGAAAGTAACCGCACCGCCTGACTATATTGGGGATCACGCGGGGTACCCAACAGTTGGGGTTCTGAGGACAACTGCCGCCGCTGATCCTCCGTAAGATTGATAGCAATATCCGGCGTAATGCCCTTCTTGCTGATGTCGGTACCGTTCGGCGTGTAGTAGTGGGCGATCGTCACCGCTACACCCGATCCATCCGACAGTCCATGCACCGACTGCACCAGGGCCTTGCCAAAGGTTTGCGTCCCGATCACCGTGGCTCGATGATTATCCTTCAGTGCGCCTGTCAAGATTTCACTGGCACTCGCCGAGTTGCCGTCCACCAAAATTGCCAACGGTAGATCCGTAAGCGCTGTCCGGTTGGCCATGATCCGCTCGTCATGGTTCTCACGATCGACCGTTTTGACGATCGCGCCTTCCTTCATCCACATGCGGGCAATCTCAATACTGGCATGGAGCAACCCCCCCGGGTTCCCCCGCAGATCCAGCACAAACGCCTGCACATTTTGGGATTCCAGATTCCGAATTGCCCGTCGCATTTGATCCGCCGCATGGGCATTAAACTCACTCAGGCGAATATACCCAATCCGCTGCCCCCCCTCTTCCCGCAGGGTATAGCGGACCGTAGGGAGTTCAATCCGGGCACGGGTGAGGGCCACCGGGAAAGATGTGCCGGCTTCCCGCTCAATCAACAGTGTCACCTGCGTCCCCACTTCTCCCCGGATTAACTTGGCAGCAGCCTCCGCAGTCATGCCACGCGTAGATTGGCCATCAATTGCCAGAATGCGATCGCCCGCCTGTAGGCCCGCCCGGATCGCGGGGGAATTTTCGATCGGCTCCGCCACCTGAAGCACCTGCCGTGTTTCATCCACCTCCAAGCGCAACCCCACCCCCGACATTTCCCCCGCCGTTTGACTGGTCAATGCCTGGTATTGGCTGGGATTCATAAACCGCGTATAGGGATCACCCAACTGCTCCAGCGCCTTGTTGAGGGCCTCATAGGCTTGCTGCTGGGAGGTATAGTCGCGGCTGAGGAGTTCCTGGCGGGTACGCTGCCAATCCACCTGGTTAAAGTTGGGATCAACATACTCGCGGTTCACAATTTGCCATGCTTCATCCAAGATCGCCTTGGGGCTGTCTTGCAGTTCGGTGGGGGCAGCATAGCTGGGACTCGCCAACCAGAAAGAGACGGCAGTAGTCGCGATCGCCCCACTGGCGACAGCAGCACTCAGGAGGGCAAGACGAGAAAGGCGCGGAAAGGTGACAACGTGGTTCATGGAAGTCCTGGCAGTTGAATTGAGAAGGGGATGTTTGGGGTTTGGCGCAACCCGTGGCCCTCATAGCCGAGGCAGGCGTTGCTCAGGAGAATGCTATTTTGGGGAGCCAGTTGCGATGCTGGGGAGGAACGACGTTTGCGTAGCCAAGCTTGTGTGATACTTTAGCGAATTTTTTTAGAAGGTGTTGGGTCTATTATGTAACAATTCATAACCTTTAGTTTTAATAAAGTATGGAATTTGCTAGGGCGGACTTGGTTCTGCCCCTATTGAATCGCAAGTTGGGTCTAAAAGTTCCCAGCAGGGGCCAGATTCGCGGCTGTCCCTAAGGGATTGTCTGGCCGTGACGGCTCCGGGCGGAGCGATCCCTGCAACATTTGGGCGGCCATTGCCTGAATGGTTGACCACGGGGCTTGGTAAAAATACCGTTGTCGGAACTGGTTTTCCTGAAAGGCTGTGAAAAAACGATTGATCTCGGCCCGAATCACAGCCTCTGGTTGTCGTGCCTCGGCTGACCAATGGAGCACGATCGCGGCGGCTGTCCCGGCGATCGCAGTCCCCGTCTCCATCCCCCCCTCGGTGACTCCCTCCCACTGAAATCCCAAGGTGATTAAAGCCCCTAGCCCTGTTGACAAAACCGGTAACGGGATGCCCAGCGCCTCTGCCCAAGCGGCGAGTGTAATGGTTTTTTGAGTACGGGCCAGGTACTTCGCCATGCCTAGTAGTTGTGTCCAAAGTGTTGAGGGTGGCACCGCCGTCGGGGCGGGAAATGCGATCGCCAGGGGCCGCTCCGTCGCAAGTGCCTGGGCTAGCCAGGGAGCCAAGTCCCCCCAGTGGTTGGGGTAAGTCGTCACCACTAGCGGCGCGATCGTCAAGGGCATCGGTTCCGGAACGCCCGCCCGCCAGTCTAGTAACCAATCGCTTCCCCCCATGCCGTGCCTTGCTGCGGTGTTTAGGCCAGAGAGGGCTGCCATTGGGGCTGAGGTTTCTGGGGCTGAGACGACCCGCAGATCAATCAGCCGGAAGTGATAAACCTTGTGCTTGGCATTAAAGTCCAATTCCCCAACGACATCGCAGCGATCGGGCGGCAGATCACTTCCCGCATGATCCCACCAAACCCCTGGAAATCCCGCTGTTGTGGTGGCATCTCGGATCAGGAATTCCGTTTTGAGATAGCGCAATTTTTGGCCCGTTTGATCTTTAATATGGGCGTTCCGGGTTTGTTCAAACCAGACATTTTTCAACAACAAACGGGGGACGGGATTCCCCATGCCACAAGGTTCTAATAACTTAAGTTCCTGAAACAAGCTTTTGCCTAAATCAGCCACCGTAACCGTCAGGTCCACCATCAACTTAGGCGTAGGGGAAGTAATCATTTGCTGGCGCAGTTGTTGGTTAATGGCCTCCGTAAACAGGGGCAAATTTTCCACGGGCAAAGCCAGACCAGCCGCAAAGGGATGCCCCCCAAAGCTCGTCAGCAGGTGGTCTTGGCCTTTGACCAGTTGGTAAAGATCAATCTGATTCACCGAACGGGCCGACCCACGGGCGAGGCGAGCAGAATTTTGAATTTTGAATTTTGAATTTTGAATGTCGTCATCGCCATCGCCGATCGCACGGGCAGGGATGGTGGGATCGAGGCTGAAGAGAATGGTTGGGCGTCCAGTTTGTTGAGCCAGTTGGCCAGCGACCAACCCCAGAATACCCACCGGCCAGTCCACTTCCGCCAGGACAATCACATGGGTGGTGGACAGGTCTAAATCAGCAAGCTTGACGATCGCCTGTTCCAGAATATCCTTCTGGAGGGCCTTACGGCGGGTGTTCAGGAGTTCCGCTTGCTCAGCTAGCGCATAACTGCGATCGCGATCGCGGCTGGTGAGCAATTCCACACAAAAATGGGCATCGCCCTGGATACGGCTGACGGCGTTAATGCGGGGGCCTAGGCCAAAGGCAATATCGGTGGGGCGATCGCCCGTGCGGCAGCAAAGTTTAAGCAAACGGTGAACCCCGGGGCGACGGCTTGGGTCCTGGCTGTGGGTTTGCAGAGCGGCGATCCCCCGCTGGGCCAGATAGCGGCAGTCTCCCTTTAGGGCCACCAAATCGGCAATCAGGCCGATCGCGACGAGATCGAGGACATCGGTTAGGGGTTGGGCGTCCCGATCAGGGAGGGCTTGATAGAGGGCTTCCAGCAATTTATAGGCAACTGCGACACCGGATAAATGGGCTAGGGGATGATCAACGGGTAGGCTGCGGGGATTGACGATCGCCACGGCAGGAGGCCGTTCGGCGGGGAGGGTATGGTGATCAGTCACGATGATCTCGATCCCCAGGGTTTGGGCATACGTGATCTCCGCCCGGTTAGTGCTGCCCGTATCACAGGTGATGATCAGACGACAGCCGTGATCGGCCAGGGCATCCAAACCCGATCGCGATAGCCCGTGGGACTCGTGCAAACGATTGGGAATGTAGTAATGTAATTGTCCGGGTTGGGGGAAAAGGGGACGTAACCCCTCCCACAGCACCGCCGTTGCCGTCACCCCATCCGCATCAAAATCCCCCCAGATCGCCACGGTCTCCTGCTGCACAATGGCCTGCTGAAGGCGGGCGATCGCCCGTGGCATCTCCAACCCAAATTCAGAGGGATTTGTGGGCAGATAGGCATGGGGATCAACAAATTGGGTAAGGGCGCTGGCTGTCTGAATGCCGCGCTGCCAGAAGATTTGGGCAACAAAGTGGCCGGATGCAGTCCCAAGTGCCCCCTCCGGTACGATCGGGATACGAGTCCGCACAGCTTGGACAAACCACGCGGGTGGTTCAACCGGAGTGACCATTTGCCATTGGAGAGGGGGAGGAGACATAGCCCTATTGTGTGCTAAAGTGCCCCAGAATTGAGGTGGAGAGCAACCCAAATAGCCGCATGACTTGTAGCAAAGCCTGGAGTAAGATAGATTTTTGTTACGGAAATTGGCAGAACTAGGGAGAGTTTGGTACAGGATCAGTCGTCACTTCTGGCCGTGAGTTGCGATCGGAGCTACGGTAATCAGAGCTTCTGTCACCGCCGCCCACTCCCATCCTAGGCTATCAACATCGCCCCATTGAGTAAGCAATTGAGTAAGCAACCTGACTCTGTCCACCCACACCCTTATTTATGGACCCCCTGAATGAATGGTAGATATCGCAGCTAAAGGCAAGATGGTTAATTCATCCGAGGGCATTGCACAGCAAGCGCGGCAGGGGAGTGTGGCCGCCATCATTCAAATTCTGAATGAACGATTGGCGGTTTTTGGGGTGCGAACGCGGGCGATTTTTGCTGATGGGGTATTGCAATTGCTCTGTGAGGCGGCCACTGTAGACCAGTTGGCGCAAACCACCCTCGTTAACCAGATCCGCGAGATTCTAGAAGCGATCGCGCCCCGCAATATTCGTCGGGTCAACATCAACAGCCGACTCGCCCGGGAGCAACAACTGCTCTGGTTAGAAGAGATCAGCCGTGATCCAGAGAACCAACTGCTCTGGTCAGAAGAAATTACCCTGCGCAAGCCTAACCCGATCGTCCTCTGGCTGGAAGATCTCAAGACACCCAAAGCGTCCGCTTCCCCCCTGCCTTCTGCCCAACCCATCCCGCCCCACTACCACCGCAATCACTATCCTTTCCGGCGGGGGCTGCTAGGGGGGATCGGCATTACCCTCCTCCTGGGGTTAGGGGGGTGGGCCATCTGGCAATGGGGGCCACAATCCCGCCCAGCAACGCGATCGTCCACCCCCGCGTCTGCCCCGACTGTGACAACGGCAGTCACAGACCAGCCATTAGCCCCGGCCCCGCATCCGGCCCCAGCGATCGTCACCCCGGCTGATCCCTTTGCCGATGCGGTTCGCATTGCGGAACGGGCCACTGCCGAGGGAAAAACGGCTCAACTCCCAGCCCAATGGTTAGAACTCGCCGCCCGCTGGCAACAAGCCTCGGATCTGATGGCCACCGTGCCCACCCAGGATCCACGGTATGCGGTCGCCCAGGATCGCACCCAACGGTATCGCCAAAATAGTGAACTGGCGCTGCAAGAGGCCCAGAAACGCCGCGATGCATCGACTCAAAACTAAACTTAAACCGCAAGCCTCAACGCTCAAACCCAATTAAAAGGCTCTAACCGAGGTGCCGACAATCGTTAAAACGGTGAATTTGCCAAAGCTCCGTGTTAAAACGCTGGTTTTCATCCGTGCCATACCAACGGTTGCGATCGAGCCAAAATTCAAACAGGGCGGTATTTTTTGCATGAAGTCGCCAGGAGCGATCGCAGTTCATCAGCGCAGCGATCAAGTGTTGCAGAATCCAACTGTGGGACACAATCCAAATGCGATCGTCATCCGTATGCCGACCCAGTAACCGCTGGATAAATTGCTGTGCCCGATCGCGGGCTGTGGTTAAACTTTCCGCTTCCGGAATCTGAATCCAGTCCAAAGAAGCCCCTAGGCGTTGGCAGAGGTCAGGATACCGGTGCTGTGCCTCCGCCCAGGTCAGGCCCGTGAAAATACCATTCTGAAACTCCATCAACTCATCCGCATACTCCACCGGGATTGGGGGACAGAGACCCGGCTTGGTGCCACTGTCTAAGGGGGGAGCATCGGCACTGTCAATCAAATCACTCACCGCCGCTGGCAGGGGAGCCGTTTGGAAATGGTTCAGCAAAATGGCTGCCGTTTGCGCTGCCCGCTTCAACGGACTGCTATAGACATAGGTGGGAATCCACGATTCGGCCAGCAGACGTTGGGCTAAGCGTTCCGCCTGACTCTCCCCTTCCACAGAGAGGGCAAAATCAGCATGTCCTTGCATCCGCTTCTCCTGATTACCGATCGACTGGGCATGGCGAATAAACAGCAGTTTCATAGTCATTCCAATTAAGTGATTCAGCCTGTTCACGGCAACAAGGAGCGATCGTGACCGTCATGGGTACCCCGCACAAGGACGGCCTTATGGTTATGGTAAGTAGATCCACTTATTGGCGGGTGGCATCGTCCTGAAGACGCTCCCGAAAAGATCGGCAACAAAGAGGGTACTGGGAACTTACAATAAAACCTAGTTCACCTTGCGTCATCACACTTGCCATGCTGCTGAAGTCCACAACTCGCCATATCCGCATTTTTGCCGCCGAAGTTCAAGACGGCGAGTTAGTTCCCAGCGAGACCGCCCTTAGCTTGGATATTGATCCAGACAACGAGTTCAACTGGACCGACACGGCACTGCAAAAGGTCTATCGTCAGTTCGATCAGCTCGTCGATGCCTACGCCGGACAAGATCTCACCGACTACAATCTGCGGCGAATTGGTTCCGACCTGGAACACTTTATTCGTGCCCTCCTGCAAAAGGGGGAAATCTCCTACAACCTCAACTGTCGTGTGCTTAACTACAGCATGGGCCTCCCCCAGGTTGCGTCAGAGTAAAGGGTCCGTCTCGTCGAGCCTAGGGATCGAAGCCTTCCACGGTGGGAAACCAAGTTTTAACCTGGTCAACCACTTGATCGAGTGCTACCGCTCGTGAGGCTTTGAACAATAGGCGATCGCCCGGTTGGATCAAGGCTTTAAGGCGAGCGAGTAAGGCCGATGCATCCGGAAACGCCTCCGCCATGAGGGGAGCCGATCCCTCGGCAAGGGCAGCCGCCTCTGGCGGATCGGCCAGGATGAGGAGGTGATCTAAATTCAGGCGCTGGACCACCTGACCAACCTGGCGATGTAAGGGCACCGACCACTCGCCCAACTCGCGCATGGTGCCCAGAACCGCAATCCGACGCTGACCAGGGGTTTGGGCCAACAGGTGTAACGCCGCTGTCATCGACTCCACCCCTGCGTTGTAGGTTTCATCCAGTAACACAATATCCGGCTCCAGGCAATAGCTCCGTCCTCGTCCTCCCGGTAACTCCACCGATATGCCCGCTTGCAGGGGGGCAAGATCTAACCCTAGGGCATGGGCTACCGCCAGAGCAGCCAGGTAATTCAAGGCTTGGTGTTGACCGGGGAGGGGAATGGGGAATTCCAACCCTTGCCACTTGAGGGTATGGGCTGGGGTCAATTCGGCCCGGAAGTTGCCCGCCGTTAGCCCATAGCTGAAGACCGTCCCTGACCAAACCGTTGCTGCCGTTGCCATCAGGCGAGGATTATCGGCATTGAGGATCGCGATTCCGGTTGGGGGTAAGGTACTCAGCAATTCACATTTGGCTTCCGCGATCGCCTGCTCTGACCCTAACCGCTCGATATGGGCTGTCCCAACATTGGTAATCACTCCCACATCCGGACGGGCAATCTCACCCAAACGGGCAATCTCACCCCGCCCGCGCATCCCCATTTCAATGACGGCATAGGCGTGCTCGGGTCCCATCTGCAAGAGTGTCTTCGGTACACCAATCTCATTGTTGTAGTTGGCCTGGGACTTGAGGACCTCACGATGGGACGGGGTGCCGATCGTCCGTAATACCGCCGCAATCAATTCCTTAGTGGTTGTTTTTCCCACCGATCCTGTGACAGCGATCACTGGAATTTGCCAATGCATACGCCACCATTGAGCTAGGGTCTGATAAGCGATCAACGTGTCTTTAACCCGTAGCAACGGCACTTGGGGCTGGGGCAAAGGGGGAAGGTTAACCGCTGCATCTACAATGACGGCAACTGCGCCTCGCTCCTGGGCCAACGGGATGAATTGGTGGCCATCAAAGGTTTCCCCCTTAAGTGCTACAAATAGTTCACCGGGCTGGAGACTGCGGCTATCCGTTGAAATACCCTTGATCCTGCTTTCGTTTCCTGCTACAAGATCAGGGGCAATGGACACGTTAAGCGCCCGTTGGATATCAGCTAGGGAGATCTGACCAGTCATACGATCGTCCATAGACCTAGGGTAAAGACACCATACTAACGGAGGCAGAGAAGGCGTTACACACAATCTTCATCAAGCAGGGGAAGTTGAGCCGGGTATCTTCATGGTTACTTCACACAAGTACGGGGGCGTCACCTGAAGTTCAACAATAATAGTACTAAAAAGTCCGTGTTTGCTCCGATGTGCCTGGGTAATAAGTGACTCCTTACCGTTGGGAGTCGGTTTTCCTTAAGCACCGGGCTAGAAGGCTTAAGCCAACCCCAAGGTCAAGCCCAGGCCGACAAGCCCTCCTAAGCATCACCCCGACTAAGCTCAACGGTGAAACAAACACCATTAACACTTTATCTTTATCATGAGTTTTTTGTATGTAATTATGCCGGACAGATGTTGCCTGTTAAATCAACTAGAAAACTTAAGCGACCAGTGAAAGCGTTGTGGGAAGGCGTTGTGACCCCGGCAGCATTTAAGAAAAAAATTAGGCCAATCGATGAGGTCAATTGGGCACTACCATCCGTAATTTTCAATTCGTATGTGTAACCCTTTAATAGCCCCTAGCAAAAGTGGCTAGGCAGGAGGTGTATACTGGAAGACGTGCGAGCTTTTCCACTCAGCTTGCTGGGCCTCGTTTAAGACCCGAATCCTGACAGTTTCTGCATCATGGAGCATGGCCAGTCCAAATCCCGACATCTGGCATCAAGAGCGAAGGCGTAGGAGCGTGTAATCCAAGTGGCTACTTTGTTTGAACAACACTATCGGCAAACTACAGTAGATGAGCAAAAATTATATGATCATCTACTCTATTGGTCACAGTTGGAGTCACCAGCCCGCCTGATTGAACGCTTCCGGACATTGTTCCTGGGCAGTGGCAATTACCCTGATATGGAAGTTGCGGCTGCCCTTGATCGCATCGTGAGTTCCCGCGAAGTCAACCAACGGTTTCACTTCATCATTAACCGTTGCTGTCATATCTTAATTAACCGCTGGCAGATGCAGCCCCAGCACTTTGCGGCCATTCCTGAATTAATCTCCCTATTCGAGCAGCCATCGGGTAATTCCCGCGCCGGCCTGTATCGCTCCCGCTCTGCCCGTCGTCTGCAAGAGTTGATCCAACACTTTCTCCAAACGGAGCAATATACAACCCTGAAACGGTTAGCGCGGGTGATGAGTCAGGCGATCGAAGCCCGCAATGGGTCGCGGTCCCTCGGCACGCTGATCCAGCGTTATCCCTACCTCTACCGCCATTGTCTGCTGAGCGAAGATAGTTCCTACGAACAACAGCAGGTCATTGATCAGCTTGAACAGCAGCGACAACGGCAGTTTGAGGTGGATCTCTCCAAATATGTCACCTATCAAATTCGGCGGGCCTATCCCGCCTCTAGGGATAAGGCCAATGCGACAAACTTGATTCGACCGGTCAGTAACCCCACCCTGCTGAACGATCGCGAACTTTACTTAGCCCTGAAGCAATTTGTGGGTCGAGTGGATAGTGGCTATAGCTACCAGGAAATGGCCCGTCACTTTACCGCCCATAGCTCCCAGATCCAGACCTACCGGGCATTCAAGGAGGACTTCTATCGCTACATTACCTCCTCGATCGCAGCGGAGTATGGTAAGCGCCAGTTTTACAACCAACTGTACGGCTATCTGCAAAATACCCTACCCCAGAGCGACTCCCAACGTCCTAGCGACTTCCTAGTGGTGCGGACCTGTAGCCAACTGTTGAACTTTCTGGTGGTTGAAAGTGCGAATCAACCCCAGCACTATGTGTTCGTAGACCTGCTCTCTAATCTAGGCCCAGCGGCGACCACTGGCTTGCTGCTCAAGATTATCCTCGTTTGCCGCAAGGTCAAGCCCTACCTAGAGAAGCGGTTCTCGATCCTCTTCAACCACTACGAAAATTTTGATGACGATGCTGTCCAGTGGTTAGTCAAGGCATTGGAAAATATGAATCTGGCCCTGACAACCAATTTTGGTGCGATCGATCTGTCCCTGATCAAGCGGATTGTGTAAGGTTCCAGCCATCTGGCTAGGGTAGCCCATCAATTCATCATGCAAGGTTTGTAGTACGGGCTTCAGCCCGCAACGACGTTAGTCGTTACTCCCAACATGGCGAAACTTTATGTGTGCTGTACTAGGCTTGCGATCCTACGGGGTGGGGACACGTTGACCTCAGGTTTGTTGGCCATTGGGTTGCCCGATGCTGCTGAAGCCTTCCCCCCAGAGCCACTAAACGGGGACAACCGGGGACCAGCCATGTCACGAAAAGCTGAAAATCAGGGCCAACTTTCCTCGGCAATGTTCCGTATTTTTGCTCAAGCTGGAAGGTAGGAAGACGCGCTGGACGAGTTGGGTCATGATGCTGTTGGCAGACGCTGCGATCGGCGGACGAGTCAGAGACAGACTGTCTCAGGGGTCCGTGGATTTGGGGTCGAGATTTTTCTAGTGCTGGTGAGGCTACGGCATTCCCAGGGAATGCTAGGGAAAGGGGTAGCTCACCCCTTGTCAGGCGTTGTCAAGGTCGGGATTGGGGATGCCAATCATTAAACGGAGAATAACCCTATGAATACCGCTGAGTTGCTTGTGCGCTGTTTGGAAAATGAGGCCGTTGAGTATATTTTCGGCCTACCAGGGGAGGAGAACCTGCAAGTCCTTGAGGCGATCGAACAATCGTCGATCCAGTTTATTACCACCCGCCACGAACAGGGGGCGGCTTTTATGGCCGATGTCTATGGTCGCCTGACGGGGAAGGCGGGGGTCTGCCTCTCAACCTTGGGACCGGGGGCAACGAACCTGATGACGGGAGTGGCCGATGCCAATCTGGATGGGGCACCGCTGGTGGCGATCACGGGTCAAGTGGGGACCGATCGGATGCACATCGAGTCCCACCAATATTTGGATCTGGTAGCCATGTTCAGTCCGGTGACCAAGTGGAATACCCAGATTGTGCGACCCAGCATTACCCCGGAGGTGGTGCGACGGGCTTTCAAACGAGCGCAGACCGAGAAACCAGGGGCGGTGCATATTGACCTGCCGGAAAATATTGCGGCCATGCAGGCGACCGGAGAACCGCTCAAGCGGGATGAGTTGGAAAAAACCTATGCTGCCTATCAAAGTATTAACCGGGCAGCCCAACTGATTTGTCATGCGAAAAATCCCTTGATTTTGGCGGGGAATGGGGCGATTCGTGCCCATGCCAGTGAGGCCCTCACCGAGTTTGCCACCCGGTTGAACATTCCCGTGGCCAATACCTTTATGGGCAAGGGTGTGATTCCCTACACCCATCCCCTCTCCCTATGGACAGTGGGGCTGCAACAGCGGGACTACATCAACTGTTCCTTTGATCAGACGGATCTGGTGATTGCGGTAGGGTATGACCTGATCGAATACTCGCCGAAGCGCTGGAACCCCAATGGGGAGATCCCGATTATCCACATTGGCGCAACCCATGCCGAAATTGACAGTAGCTATATTCCCCAGGTCGAAATTATCGGTGATATTTCCGATTCCCTGGTGGAGTTATCGCGACGGGCCGATCGCACGGGTAAACCTGATCCGGTGGGCCTGCGGCTGCGTAGCGATATCCGAGCGGACTACGAGCAGTATGCCGCCGATGATGGCTTTCCGGTGAAGCCCCAAAAACTGATTTATGACCTGCGGCAAGTGATGGGACCGGAGGACATTGTGATTTCCGATGTGGGGGCGCACAAAATGTGGATGGCCCGCCACTACCACTGCGATACGCCCAATACCTGTCTGATTTCCAATGGCTTTGCGGCAATGGGGATTTCGATTCCCGGCGCGATCGCGGCCAAGTTGATCTACCCCAATCGTAAAATCGTGGCGGTGACGGGGGATGGGGGGTTCATGATGAACTGCCAGGAGTTGGAAACAGCGCTGCGGGTGGGTACTCCCTTTGTGACGCTGATTTTCAACGATGGTGGCTACGGGCTGATCGAGTGGAAGCAGCAGAACCAATTTGGGAAATCGACCTTTGTTAAGTTTGGCAATCCAGACTTTGTGCGTTTAGCCGAAAGCATGGGTCTCAAGGGGTACCGGGTCGAGGCAGTGACGGAACTGGTCCCGATCTTGAAAACAGCCTTGGCCCAGGAGGTCCCGGCGGTGATTGATTGTCCTGTGGATTACCGGGAGAATTTGCTGTTCTCGCAGAAGTATGGGGATTTAAGTTGTGCGATTTAGGGGAGTGATTAAATCCATGCCGGACTGAACCACTAAGGCACTAAGGTCACTAAGGTTCACAAAGTTTGGGGTATTGCCTTTGTGTCTTCGTGTCTTGGTGGTTGTTAGATGGGGTCTGGCCACAGTGATGAGTCCACGTCTGTTAAATTAGGCTTAAACATTCCGTGCTTAAGTAACCTCAATGACTGAATAACGACAGACCGAGGGAAACAGGCGAGATACCTAGCTCGCTGGGGGAGGGATCAGTGTCTATCTGTAGTGTGAGCTAGCTATGCCTAAGACGAAGAAAGCCGCGATCGCGAATAAGCTAACCCTATCTGAGTATTTGTTTAACCGGGAATTAAGTTGGCTGGAGTTTAATCAGCGGGTCCTCCATGAAGCGCAGGATGACCGCAATCCCCTGCTAGAACGCCTGAAGTTTACTGCAATTTTTAGTGCAAATCTTGATGAATTTTTTATGGTCCGCGTTTCTGGTCTGATGGAGCAGGTGGATGCGGACGTGCGCAAGTTAACGCCGGATGGTCGATCGCCACAACAGCAGTTGGATGAAATCCGCGATCGCTTAAGCCAGACGGTCACTGAACAGCATCGATATTTTGAACAGGAATTACGGCAGAAATTGGTTGAGATAGGGGTTCATCTGCTCAACTATATTGATTTAAATCAGGAGCAACGGGGATATCTACGGCACTTTTTTGAGGAGCGCGTTTTTCCTGTTCTGACACCCCTCGCAGTTGACCCAGCCCATCCCTTTCCACGTCTTTCTAATCTCAGTTTAAACCTATTGGTTGTGGTCCAAGACCCGGAGACGGGGAAGGAACGATTGGCACGGGTGAAGGTTCCCAATATTTTACCTCGATTTATTAGTTTCCCCTCGGCATTGCAGCAGCATGGGGAAGGGTGTGTTTGGGTTGGGGTGCCCCTAGAGCAGGTGATTGCCCATAACCTGGAGTTTCTGTTTCCAGG
>JBBILC010000065.1:0-28029 GCA_037445115.1 Coleofasciculaceae cyanobacterium bin_20 | reverse complement strand
CCGATCGCCGCCGGGGGGAGAGCCAAGACGGCGCGGGGGAGCCTTCAAGGCATCAAGGGGGTCCCAGGGCGGAGAGGACCAACGGGTATCCTGGGGGACCGCTGGGGTTGGGGTTGCCTGCGGAACCTGGTTAGCGGGCAGGACAACCGTCGGAGCTAGATGGGGGTCATCAGGGGCAGGAGGAGCAACGGACGGGCGATCGAACAGCGGCGGGGGCACCTCCCAGTCTGGGAAGTCGGGATCGGTTGGGGGAGACAGGGGTAGTTGGCCGATCCGTTCCAAAATAACCTGGGAGAAGCGATCGGGCGGCACAATCACAAAAGGATTCTGGAGCGGTTGGCGGTGGGTACGGCAAAGATCGGGCAGGCGATCGCGCAGGTATTGGTCAAGGATCTGCAACGTCAGGGGTGGGGGCAGGCGTAATCCCTCTAGGAGCGCTCCCGTAAAGAGGCCATGTCCCACATTCGCCACTTCGTGGGCAGCCTGACCCGGACAACAGGACAGCAGTGTTGCCAGGCCCAATTCCCCAGCCAAGGCTGCCGTTTGGGCACCAAGGTTAGTCGTTTGGGCAATTTGCTCTTGATTGCGGCTAAAGTCCAGTAGGAGCAAAACCTGCTGGGTGGGTAGGGCCGCCAGAATTTCCAAGAGAGATCGCACCGGGATAGCTGTATCTGCGAGTTGGTTCGGGTTGCCCGCGATCGGCACCAGATAATCGGTCTGATCCTGGCAGAGGCCATAGCCACAAAAAAAGAACCAGACCCGATCGTCCGCCTGGACCTGGAGCGCCAGTTGTTGCAGACACGTGAGCATGGCTTGGGGGTCAGCCAACTGCTCCTGCTCAGTGACCGTTTTGGCCACATCGGTGAAAAGCCAACAATGATTAGCCGGTAGCCGTACCTCATTAACCAGGAAATTCCGCAGAGCGCGGGCGTCCTGGCGGGCATAGCGCAAGGCAGGGAGATGTTGGTATTGGTTAATGCCGATCGCGATCGCCCAATGATTAGCCATGATCGGAGGGGGGGGAGGGGAAAGAAGTCAGTGAGTGGGATGCGAGTTATAGCGGTAGTCACGCCCATTAGGACATTTCAAAGGCTGTGATCAACAAGGGGCTTAAGCCCCTTGTCCTAACCTGAATGACGATAGCTATAAGTTGGATACAAGATAGTACAACCTGCCAAAGTTGGCGAACTTGGCGCAAATTCAACATGACGTTCCGTTAAAAGTGCTTTAAAACTGAGACAGATAGATTGGAAACCGCTTAGCTAAAGCAGTGTCAGCCATTGACAGCCATTGATGAGGCCGCTATCGGCGGCAGGCTGTTTCACCCCGATCGCCTGCATCGATCGGGAGACTATACAAGCTGAGGTTAAGGGGATGATGTGCATGGTGAGGAGAGTTGTATGCCAGTGGAGATTCGGTTTGCCTGGGGAAGGCCCATCCTAACGTCTATGCGGTTGTCGGCTTGGCCCCCTGTGCCGTCAATCGGTACTCCTGTTACGCCCAGACCTAGGGCTAACCCAATCCGATCCAGCCTGCGATCGCTGCCCTGGCAATGGTTAGCACTTTTAGGATTGGCCAGTGGCAGTTGTTTATGGCTGCCGATCCTCCTATCCCCCCCCGCCCAAGCCTATGTGGCCCGGATGGAAATTACCCTCGATCGCCAGCCGGATGAAAGCTACGATACACTCCTCCGGCGGGCCGAGGCGGCGGCCAGAGCGGCGGCGCAACGGGGGTTCGATCGCGATGTCCTAGTGAGTGAGCTATCCATCATCGTTATGGCCCAGAATCGCGGCTTAATGGCTCCGGTTTTGGCCCTTCAAGTCAGCCGGATGCAATGGCGTCATCGCCCAGATTCGAGCCTCTGGATTACCTATTTCCGCACCGCTCGCGAGCTACTCGGCTTCAGCAGTAGCCCCCCTTCCCCACCCCCCTCCGGGACAACAGGGGCCGCGCCATCGCCCACCACCCCATCGGCTAGCACTGCCCCATCACCGCCCGCCACCACGACGCCAGCGGCAACGCCAGCGGCAACGCCAGCGGCAACGCCAACAACGCCCCCCACCGCTACCCCCTCCCCAGCAGTGAGTCCGCCTGCGCCTGAAACCGAAGCTCGCCCAACCCCGTCTAATCAGCCTAGCCCCCGCCCGTTGACTATCCCCGCCGGATCGGGCGTGCCCCGTATCCCCACATTCCCCTCCCAGTGAGGCGCTTTTTATGCAGGGGCTGCCGATGGTCCGTTGCTGAATCAAATTCGCTTTACCCTGCTTCCCGTTTGCTAACCCACCATGCCCTAACCCACCATGCCCAGTTTTCTGACTCGTGTTCTCCTGCCCCCGCTGGCCATTCCCGCCGTGCCTCTCCGGAGACAAATCCTGGCGGCGATCGCCGTGCGTCCCCCCATACTGGCGTCTGGCCCACTGCCCCAACCGACTGGCCGCTGGTTTGCCGCTCACCTCGCTGCCCTTAGGATTGGCCTCAGTCCAGTTAGCTCCAGTCACGTTGGCCCCAGGCAAGCCAACTGCAACCGTGTCAGCAGTCAAGCGGGTCTCAGGAGCGGACTTCAGACACTAGGTTTAGCCGCAGGGCTATGGACAATCGCCATATTAACAGCAGCCCCGATCGCGGTGGCGTATACGGCTCGCCAGGAGATTTTTCTCGCTCGCCAATCTGCCGAGGAGACCTACAATACGTTCCTGCGTCGGGCTGAACAGGCAGCGCGGGCCGCTGCCCAGCGCTATTTCGATCGCGATCTCCTAATTACCGAAGTGGCGATCACCGTCGTGGGGGAAAGCCAGGGCAGCACGATCCCAATTTTGGCCCTCCACGTGAGCCGTTACCAGTGGCGTAACCGTCCCGACCCCAACCGTTGGATCACCCACTTTGCCACCGCCAAAACCCTCCTCGGCTTTGCCGAACCCGTGACGGCTCCCCCTCCCCCCACCGTTGCATCACCTTCGTCAGCCCCGCCTGTAGCCGCAGGTCCGTCAGCGTCCGATCGCTGTAGTCCCCCCAGCGATCCCAATGATCCTAACCAAGCTCGCCTCGCTGATGCCTGCGCTTTAGCAGAACAATTGGTTGGGGCCGATCGCTTCCCTGGCCTAGTGGCTGGCTCATCCTCTACCGCGACGACCGGACTGGCGGCCAGTTGCCAAACCAACCTGGGCAACCTGCCCGCCTTTCGCAGTGCCGGTCCTTCTTCCCCGCCGGTCAGTGAAGTTTATGAGGTACTACGGGGGGTCTACCTGGTCAGCCCGGATCTCACCCCTTGGGTGGAGGCGGATGAGGACACGCCAGCCCCGACCGGGTTTGCCTGTGTCTATCGTCATAACCCGGACCCCCAACAGGGCATGAGCATCCTGGTCGCCCGTCCCATGCCCACGGGGTGGCAACCCACCTACAGTGTGCAATTACGGCAGCGCCAAGAACAGCAACAGCAACCCTAGTTGGCAAAAGTGATTGGTCGTTTCTTGCCAACTAGACCTAGCGATCGCAAGACTTGACATCCAAATATCATCGGCCAATCCTTGGTCATTGATGGCGGTGATACACGCTAACGTCTTCTAACCCCTAGCTGATGCTTGTTGACCGTTGGCCAGAATCGACCTTCGCCACATTGCCCTGTCCAGGCTTCAGTTTGCTACACTGCTGAGAAATTTGACTGATCTCCGGTTCGTTATGGGGAGAAGTGGTGTTGTGGAGGGCACGCGTATGTTGAAGGAAAGTAACCCCTCTCAGGGATTGAAGCCGGGATGGAAATGGCCGCAAACCCCAACGGCACTGGCCTATGCGGTACCCGCCGTCTTACCCCAGTGCCATCGGGCCTGGGTTGCGATTGACCTCGCCGCCCTGCGCCACAATGTGCGACAACTGCGATCGCTCCTTGCGCCCCAAACCCAGTTGATGGCGATCGTGAAAGCCGACGCCTACGGTCATGGGGCGGTGTTGGTGGCCAAGACTGCCCTGCAAGCGGGAGCTACCTGGTTAGGCGTTGCCACAGTGCCGGAGGGGATCGAGTTGCGCGAGGCGGGTATTACGGCCCCAATTTTGGTCCTGGGTGCCCCCAATACGGCGGAACAAGTTCAGGCCATCGCCTACTGGCACCTACAACCTACCCTTAGTACACCTAAACAAGCCCTGATCTGTGCTGAGACGCTCACGGCACTGGACCGGCCAGGGCCACTCCCCGTCCATTTGATGCTGGATACGGGCATGTCCCGCCAGGGGGCACCCTGGTCAGAAGCCGCTAATTTTGTCCGGTTGGTGCGCCGCCTGCCTAACCTGCACCTGGCCGCCGTCTATTCCCACTTGGCAACTGCCGATGACTCGGACCCTACGATCATGCAGTTGCAACACCACCGTTTTGAACAGGCGATCGCCACAATCAAAGCCAGCGGCTTTACACCTCCCCTGCTCCACCTGGCCAACTCCGCTGCCACCCTGGGCGATCGCACCCTTCATTACGATATGGTCCGCACGGGCTTGGCCCTCTATGGCCTCTATCCGGCTCCCCACTTCCAACCGGGGGAAACGGGTCCCCACACCTTACCGCCCCTGAGTCTTAAGCCAGTGTTACAGGTGAAGGCTCGTATTACCCAGGTCAAGACGATCGCGGCGGGAACGGGGGTCAGCTATGGCTACAAATTTATTGCCGATCGGGATTTGCCGATCGCGGTGGTGGGGATTGGCTATGCCGATGGCGTACCCCGCAATTTATCGAACCGGATGCAGGTTTTGATCCGGGGGCAACGGGTGCCGCAGATTGGGGCCATCACAATGGATCAACTCATGCTTGATGTATCTAGCCTCCCCGATGTACAGGTGGGGGAGGTTGTCACCCTATTGGGCCAGGATGGGGAGGACGCCATTACCGCCGACGATTGGGCAACTACCCTGAATACGATTTCCTGGGAGATTCTGTGTAGCTTCAAGCACCGGCTACCCAGGGTAGCGATTCCCGGCGATAGCCTCCACTAACTATGCCCCCACTAAACCAATGGGGGAGTGGGGGGAGTGGTGGAGTGGTGGAGTGGTGGGGACCAGAAAACGATGCCTTCACTAAAACGATGCCTCCACTAACCCTGCTGGTTGGAGATCCTGCCCATGTGGACGTGGGGATAGTGTCGGATAGGGGGGAAAATGGGAAAGATGCCGTTATGTCCACCGAGTATTTCCCTTCTTCGATGCGTGATGCGCCTGTTTCCTTCGCCGCCACCCCTATGCACACTTACTCCCTGCTGGCTCCGGCCAAAATTAACCTGTATCTGGAAATTCTGGGCTACCGTCCCGATGGCTACCATGAGTTGGCGATGGTGATGCAGAGTATTGGCCTTGCCGATCGCCTGACCCTGCGGCCCCTATCTACGGAAACAATTCGCCTCCACTGTCACCATCCCGATCTGACGGATACGTCCAATAATTTGGCCTATCGGGCTGCGCAACTGATGGCGACGGAATTTCAGGATATGTTTTCCAAGTATGGGGGAGTTGAAATCACGCTGGATAAACGGATACCGATCGGCGCGGGTTTAGCGGGGGGATCGACCGATGCCGCTGCGGTCCTCGTGGGCATTGATCTCCTGTGGCGGCTAGGGTTAACCCGTGAGGAGTTGCAACACTTGGGGGCGCGGCTGGGGTCAGATGTGCCCTTTTGCATCGCGGGTGGTACCTCCCTAGCGACGGGGCGGGGGGAAGTCCTGTCTCCCCTGACGGATTTGGCAGATCTGTGGATTGTCCTCGCCAAGTATCGATCGCTGCACATTGATACCGGTTGGGCCTACAAAACCTATCGGCAGCAGTTTGGGCGGCCCTATGTCCCCCATCCTGATCGACCTGCTGGGGAACGGGTGCGATCGGGTGCCCTCGTGGGGGCGATCGCCCACCGGGATCATCAGCAACTCGGTCTACACTTAAATAATGACTTTGAACGGGTGATTTTCCCGGCCCATCCCCAAGTGCAGCAGTTACGCGAGGTCATGCAAGCCCAACCGGGGGTATTGGGGGCCATGATGTCGGGTTCGGGACCCAGCGTTTTCGCATTAGTAGAATCCCAGTCAGAGGCGATCGCAGTCCAAACCCAGGTCCGTGAACAATTGGCGAATCCCGATCTGGATCTTTGGGTCACCCAAGTCATGCCCACGGGTATTCAAATTATTACCGAAGACTAAGACTCAGGCGGCCCCCCTTATTGCTAACCGACTAACCGCTGATCATCGATCCTCGAACCATGACAACACCTAGCCCTGAACCCACTACGCATTCCGCCACCCCCCCCGGCAAGTTTCAACCCACCCCCCTACGCTGTCTCTTGGGAGCCATCATGTCGGCAGCGTTTGCCTTGGGCTTGTATGAACTGACCTACGCGATCGCGGATACCTTTGCCCATAAACCCATCACGACAACCAATACGATCGCCCTCAATATTGGGGTCGCTGTGCGCACGCTTGTGATAGGGATTGCGGCCCTAGGGATGGGGGTTTTTGGCATCACGGCCCTGGGACTATTGGCCCTGGCCATCCAATTGGCGCTGACCAAACGACAAAAATCGCCATCAACGCCCGAAGCCTAGGATGATGCATCCGCGCTTAGGCGATCGCGAAACTGGGCGATGGGGAGAACTGCGGGCTGGCAGGCTGGACATTCGCTTGGAAGAAAGCGGTTGGCGAAACGCGCTGAACCGGCTGGGCATCGGGTTCAAGGACGCAAACGGCATAGCCTTGGGAGGCCGCAAAGACGATCGTCACATCCCCCCGATCGGTGATCTTGGCAACAATGTCAAAAAGGCGATCGACATTGGTTTCCAAGCGGAAGAGGCTGTAGTATTGCCCAGACACCTCGACGGCTTGTAGGGATTGACTCAGATCGGGAACCTGCACAGTCCAAAAGGGAAACTGATCCGGGGTGACCAGCAACTTAAAAGCAGCCGGGGGCAGACGCTTGGGCTTAACTGCGGGGACAGACTTCAAGCGAGCCTCTGGTTCCCAGACCCATAGGGTATAGCCCTTGTTCGTTTTGGTGACGATCACTTCGTCGCCGCGCTGATGCAGCTTGATCAAGACTTTGAGGACGCGCTCGCTCTCGGTCAGGGTTTGAAAGAGGCTGTAGCAGCGATCGTCCAACTGAATGGCGGCCAGAGGTTGTGCCAGATCGGGGACAATCACATGACAAGTCTGGTACTGGTCGCGGGAGGTCAGGAGTTTGCAGGAGACAAGGGCAGCAGCTTGGGTCATGATGGTCGCAATAAGTCGTAATAAAGGGGGATAGCGAAATAATGGCAGGGGATGATTGTTAGGGCATCCTAGGATTTAGATTAGAATCATTGTTACAATTTGTCAACACGGATTGACTTTTTGTGTTTTTGCATGTAAATAGGCAGGACTATGACTTTTGCTGTGCCAACTCCCAAATCTGGGTTTGAATGCTTGGCGGTCCCAGGCAGGGGAGTGCGGGCAGTTGATAGCGGCGGGCATAACGCACCATGCTATTGAGGTGTAGCCACATGTGATGGCTCAGGAGCTTCTTGTCGCTCACGGCCAGATGGTGGTGAATAATTTTGGCAGCGGGCACATAGTAAACCTGCCAGCCCGCTTGGTGCATCCGACGCGCCCAATCAATGTCTTCCACATAGAGGAAAAAGCCTTCATCTAGGGGTCCTACCGTTACTAATACTTCTTGCCGAATGAACATACAGGCTCCCAAAAGCCAATCAACGGGAAAGGCTTCAGTGTGATTGACATCCAACATTAAATGTCGCCGGTTTAGCTGAGAATTGCGCAGAAATAGGCGCAGGGGAGTTCGCCGTGCTATCACCGAACCCAGGTTGGGAAAGCGGCGTGGGGAGGGTTGGATCGAGCCGTCTGGAAACAATAACTGTGCCCCGCACATACCCACACCCGAATTTTGCTCCATAAACGCGATTAAGGTGGTTAGGGCACCCGGTTGAACTTCGGTATCAGGATTGAGAAGCAGGAGATACCGTCCTTGGGCGATTGCCATCCCATAGTTATTATTGGCAGCGAAACCTCGCCGTTCGGTATTAACAAGAAGCTGCACTTCCGGAAATTGTTGGACAATATGGGCGCTGTCATCGTCCGATCGGTTATCAACCACAATAATTTCACCCCCTAGCCGCATCACCTCTGGAACCAATGCCGTCAGGCATCTGCCAATAAAGGACGCATGATTATGGGTGACGGTGATGACAGAAAGAGGCAGAGACGACATAGGCAGTCGTTAATTTTCTAAGTATGTATACGTATATAGGAACCTTGATTAATCCAGGCAAGCAGCGGAGCCGCCCACCTCAACGTCTTATAATTGTGTAGGCACAGTTGCCAAAAAGGGTATTTTTCAAGGTGCTCAGATGTCTATGTAACTGATCGGGACAATCCAGCACGATATTCTGTTTCTGGGCATAGGTTGCCCTTACAGGGCCAAAAACCCTTTAGGGGGTGTTCAGCCAGCCGTGATCGCGTCGCGTCCCCTCTGGAGCATCGTCCCCAGGTTGGTAGCTGCGGGTAACGCGCCCACCGCCCCGAAACTGGGCAAGATAGGTTTGGCTAACGGGGTCATCCGAGTCAGTCAGCCAATCAATCCCAATGCCATTGCGTCCCTGATCCTGGCCCGAACTGTGGATATAGCGATCGCCACCCAGGTACAGTCCCACGTGGGTTGTCTTAGTGGCAGGGCCAAAAAAGACTAAATCGCCGGGACGTAAATCGGAACGCGTCACCGGTTGACAAAATGCCTCCTGCTGATAGGCATCCCGCGGCAACCAAATACCACTGGCAGCAAACGCAGCTTGCATCAACCCGGAACAGTCGTAGTTGGGAGCAACCGTCCCCCCCCAAAGATAGGTGTTGGGCACCGCCATCGCGGCCTGGGTAAAGGCAATCACCTGGGGTAGGCAGGCTTGAATGTCTGTGGCTGTGCGCACGGGCGCTTGGTAGGGTTGGGACGCAAGGGTTAGCTGCTCAAGATCTGCCCCTGCCAACCAGCCTGGATACTCGTCTTCGCATAGCTGTACCCTTAGGGCTGGCGTCATCCCGGTTGGGGGGAACGGGTCCAACGGGATCAAATACCGGCCTGCGGCGGCTTGGGTCGCTAAGCGGTCACAGGCAGGACTATCGTAGAGGGCGATCGTGTGGCGTGTCTGATAAATTCCGGCTGGCAAATCCCTCAGCGTTGTGGACATGGACAAGTTAATCATTGAGTACAGGTGTAGGCGTCCTCAGTAGGCTAGGTTAGTAACCGTCTTAAACCACTGCATGATCCCTTTCGGCACAGCCAACCCAGGGGTTTACTGAGGATTGGGGCGGTCATCGGTGACCACCCGTCAAACAAGCGTCAATGAAAAAACCTCGATAAATTTCGAGGCTTGATTGAATGGAGCTGGGCAGAATCGAACTGCCGTCCGCAATGGGTATTAACCTTCCGATCGTTCACAGGCTTAGCACTTCTGACCCTCAGTGCGGGAACTATCCTGTAACCCTGGACAGGCAGGGACTCTGGTGAGTCTTAGCTAAGGGGCGACCAGAGGCACCACCTTAGAGCATCCGTTGGGGTTGGTCCGTAGTCCTTAACGGAGTCAGACTACAGACGCTCGCACCTTGTTAGGGATAATTAGGCAACAGCAACTGCCTTACGAGCAAAAGGAACGATGTTGTTCGCATCTACGTTTGTTTGAGCCTTTGATTTACGAGAGGCGACTCACTCTCGGCCTGAATCACGGAACAGTGTTCGCCACCACGTCGAAACCGTTACAGCCCCGTGTATCTCTACTGCTATCCTAGCACCTTTCCGGCGCAAGTGGGGGGTGACAACCGGGCCAGCAACCGTTGGAAACCCGGCGATAACTAGGAAAAACGCGATCGGGGGGATAGCCCATGTGCGCGTGATCGGGCGCGATCGCTCACCCGCATTGGGTTTTACCAGCTAGACTTAACGACCCCAGGCAGCAACCCTTGGTGGGCCATTTCCCGAATCACATGGCGCGACAGACCAAAATCACGGTAGTAGCCACGGGGGCGTCCCGTCAGCCAGCAACGATTGCGCACCCGTGTTGGCGAACTGTTACGGGGCAGTTGTTGCAGTTGGCGGTGAATCGCCATCTTTTCCTGTTGGTTGGTCGCTGCCATGAACTGCTGCTTAAGTTCAGCCCGCTTGTCGGCATACTTTTCGACCAGGCGTTGGCGCTTGCGCTCCCGCTCGATCATTGATTTCTTAGCCATGAGACCCGGTGGTTTCCTTAAAAAGACACAATTTTCATCATATAACAGCAGGGTAGGCATTGCCCACCCCCCTGTGTATCCGTGCATCCGTCATGCATCCCTAGGGTTGGTGCATTCCGCGCATCCCGCGCACCTAGGAGGCCACGCTTGCGGTGCGTTTCCGGGTCCTGACCCCAACAATCGCCTTCTCTGGGGCAGGTTTGTCGGCTACGGCCACCGATGGCTTCCCTGGGGGCTGACTGGGTATTTCAGCATTGTCCCCCGCGAGGGATTGCATCATAAAGAGCAATAGGGGATTGCTTTGGAGTTCACGGCGCAGCAACCGTTGCAAATCCCGTTCAATTTGCACTTGCAGACCAGCCCAGTCAATTTCCCATTCACCCTCAAAATTACGGGCAAAGTCAGGCCAGCGTTCGCTCAGGGTATTACGAATGCTGTCATCAATCCACTGTCGCAAGGTGGGGCGTTCAATCGACATCACCACGCCCTTGAAATGGACTTCTGGCTCAGTCACCAGCTTGCCCTTGGTATCAATAACGGCAGCGATCGTCACAATGCCATCCTCAGCCAGTTGTTGCCGCTCCTTTAGGACCCGATCGTGGACGATACCCGAGCGGGACGTATCCACCAGTTCAATCCCAGCCGTTACCCGACCAGCGATCCGGATCGTGTCGGTGCTGATTTCAACCATATCGCCGTTATCGACGATCACCATATTCTCGGCGGGAATCCCCATTGACTGGGCCGTTTGGGCGTGTTGCACCAGCATCCGGTGTTCGCCGTGGACGGGCATAAACAGTTTGGGTTTGGTCAGGGCCAGCATCAGTTTCTGATCTTCCTGGCAGCCGTGCCCGGAAACGTGAATCCCCTTGTCCCGCCCATAGATGACCTTGGCCCCCTGCATCATAAGTTTGTCGATCGTATTAACTACAGCGATCGTATTACCGGGAATTGGGTTGGCCGAGAAGACCACCGTATCCCCTTGGCGGATCTTGACCTGGCGATGCTCCCCATTGGCAATCCGGGTCAGGGCCGACAGCGGCTCACCCTGGGAACCGGTGGTGAGGATGAGAACCTGGTCATCCTTCATTTGGCGGATCACGTTCAGGGGTTGCAGCAGGTTATCGGGACACTGGATATAGCCGAGCTTGCGGGCCTGGGCAATTACATTCAGCATCGATCGCCCCTGCACCGACACCACTCGACCATGCTTCTGGGCCAATTTCAGGATAATATTCACCCGATGCACGGAAGAGGCAAAGGTGGTCACCAACAAGCGACCCTGGGCTTCGCGGAAAATGCGATCGAGGTTGGGATAGACCGACTGCTCCGAGGGCGTGAACCCTGGAATTTCGGAATTGGTCGAGTCGCTGATCAGGCAGAGGACTCCCTTTTCACCGTATTCTGCCAGCCGTTGCAGGTCAAACCGTTCCCCATCAACGGGCGTATGGTCGATCTTAAAGTCACCCGTGTGGATAATCACGCCAACAGGGGTATGGATTGCGACGGTAAAACTATCGGCGATCGAGTGGGTATTGCGAATAAATTCGACAAAGAAGGACTCACCCAACCGGACCACATCCCGGGGGCGTACCGTGCGTAATTCCGAGCGATCGGCAACCCCCGCTTCCTCTAGCTTGCCCTGTAACAACGCCATCGCCAGCCTGGGACCATAGATCACCGGAATTTCAAACTGGCGTAGGTGGAAGGCAATCCCCCCAATATGGTCTTCGTGACCGTGGGTGACGATCATCCCCTTAATGCGGTGGCGATTTTCCACCAGATAGGTCATATCGGGGAGGACAATATTCACCCCATGCATCCCATCGGTCGGAAATGCCAGCCCCGCATCTAACAAAATAATTTCGTCGTTATATTCAAAAACACAGGTGTTTTTGCCAATTTCATGCAACCCACCGAGGGGAATGACTTTAACAACAGAAGTCGATCTGCTTTTACTCATGAGTGTCCTTAGAAACAATAAAGATGAAGAAAGATCAAGCAAACAACGTTCAAAGCGGGTGCGGCGGGCAGGTTGGCAAGTAGCGCACCAACCCATCGCCTGGTGGCACCGACGGGAGTACTCAGGTTAGTCAGGGTGAGTCAAGGTCCTTGGGTATTGGGGAGCGTGGTCCGTATCCATAAGCCATGTCATCAATCATCCATGTTGTCCATAATCAATGTCGTCAATCATTTACGTCATCACTTGAGGCAGTGGGTAACCCTTGCTTATTTGGTCTTGGGGACTGACAGTCGCGGTGATGGGGCATCTTTATCGGGGAATGGGCTAGGCGATTATCTAAGAAATTCCGCAATTCGGTCGGTTCAGGCTGATCGCAATTGGGGCACTGTCCCCCCAAATCACTGCCAGCCATTCGTAGGGGTAGGGGGTGCCAAGCTTACTACCGAGACAATTCGGGTTAATTGGGCCATTCTCCAGGCGGTCGTCCTCGGTCAGTCGAATCAGCATCATAACAGGGCAAGGTCAGATAGCACTGTTTTTAGAATGGCTTCCGCCTCCGGTGTGATCTCGCACAGGGGCGATCGCGGCGAACCCACAGCCCAGCCTTGGAGCCGCAGGGCTGCCTTCACTGGAATGGGATTAGTCATGGTAAACAACGCCTTAAACAAAGGGAACAACCGCAGATGCAGTTCGCTGGCGGTAGAAACCTGGCCCAATTGAAATGCCTGCACCATCTGCTGGATCAAGGGTCCCGCCACATGGCTGGCCACGCTGATCACCCCCTGGCCGCCCACCGCCAACAGGGGTAAGGTGAGGGAATCATCACCGGAGTAGAGGGCAAATTCTGGGGGCGTTAAGCGTCGGATTTGGCTCACCTGATCGAGATTACCACTGGCTTCTTTAATCGCCACAATATTGGGAATTTCCGCCAAACGAACGACGGTTTCGGGTTGGAGGTTTTGTCCCGTCCGCCCAGGAATATTGTAGAGAATCAAGGGTAGATCGGGACTGGCCGCCGCGATCGCCCGGAAGTGTTGGTAGAGACCCTCCTGGGGAGGTTTGTTGTAGTAGGGCACGACTTGCAGGGAACCCGCCAGCCCCAACTGGGCAGCCTTTTGGGTATGGGTCACCGCCTCAGCCGTGGAGTTGGACCCGGTACCGGCAATGATGGGGGCGCGATCGCCAACCGCCTGCTTGACTACCCGGAAGAGTTCGTATTCTTCCTCCCAACTCAGGACAGGGGATTCTCCGGTCGTACCACAGACAACCAGGGCATCGCTGCCGTGATTCACCAGGTAGTCGGCCAGCTTTTCCGCAACGGCATAGTTTACCTCCCCCTCCGCATCGAAGGGGGTAATCATCGCCGTCATCACCCGCCCAAAATTCACCACCCGTTTATCCTCAACCTAATCTTTATGGATTGCACCCCGCCGATCCGAGGACGACTGCCTGGTCGCTATGGCACCGCGATCGCCGCCCCTGTGGGTCCCGCGACCAGGAGATTAAGCCACCCCGCTACGGGTTCATCTCGCCTAGCCTGCGCCACTATCCCAGCTAGACCTAGCCAACCACTTGGGGCTGGGGTGAGAGCAACTGACGGGCCACCAATAACTCGGCAATCTGCACCGCATTCAGGGCCGCTCCCTTACGGATTTGATCGCCACTGAGCCACAGTTCTAACCCACAGGGGTGGGAAAGGTCTTGGCGAATCCGGCCTACCAGTACGTCATCCTGACCACTGGCATCCAGGGGCATGGGGAAGGCATTGGCCTGCCAGTCCTCCACCAGCTTCACCCCTGGCGCTTGGGCGAGGGCCACACGGGCCTGCTCAACCGGGAAAGGTTGGCTGAATTCCAGGTTAACCGCTTCGGAATGGGCACGCAAGACGGGAACCCGCACACAGGTCGCGGTAATTTGCAGATCGGGTACCGCAAAAATCTTACGCGTTTCCTGAATCATCTTCACTTCCTCTTCGCAGTACCCTTGCTGGTTCAAGCTAGAGTTGTGGGGGAAGAGGTTGAAGGCGATCGGGTGGGGGAAAATTTTTGGCGCAGGGGTTTCCCCCTGCAGGACGGCCTGGGTTTGCTCCGTCAGTTCCCGCATGGCCTGGGCACCGGCCCCACTCACCGACTGGTAGGTGGCCACGATAATCCGCCGCACGGGCTGGATTTGGTGCAGGGGCCAAACGGCCATGTTCATCAAAATCGTTGAACAGTTGGGGTTGGCAATAATGCCGTGGTGCTGGGCTGCCGCATCGGGGTTAATTTCGGGAATGACCAGGGGCACTTCCGGGTCCATACGGAAGGCGCTGGAGTTGTCCACCATGACCGCACCCGCCGCCACGATCGCCTCGGCCCACTGTTTCGAGGTTTTACCGCCCGCCGAGGCCAACACTAAGTCCACCCCATCAAAGGCTGAGGCTTCGACGGGCTGCACAGGCAGGGCTTCCCCCTTGAAGGGCAAGGTTTTCCCCGCCGATCGCGGCGATGCCAAAAGTTTAAGGTCAGCTAACGGAAAGTTACGACTGTCGAGCAGTTCCAGTAACTCGGTACCCACAGCCCCTGTGGCACCCAAAATGGCAACTCGGTAGGACCGTTGCAAGCGCTCTGCCTCCTTAAGATTTGCTAAAAGTGATTACCTGAATTTTTGAGGACGATTCAGATCATCCGATCTTTATAGATCAATTGATTGCGAGATTTGCGAAGAATTACCTGAAACCTGCCCACGCGCATCCTGACACGCAGCCAAACGATGGGCCTGCTTCTCAGATTATCGCATCCCAGGCGTTCCGCCTACCACTGCCCGTCCGGCTTAATCAGGGGAACAACGATCGCGGACGGATACGGACATGAGAGAATGGAGCGATCGTGATATCCTAAGTCCTCCCCAGTAGTCCAGCCCGCTCGTTTACCTGGGACGCAATACCGCCGGGGTACGATCGCCGGGGTCTAGGCAAAAGCGCCCCCTTGACCTTACGGGATCAAGGCACTGTCGTAAACGGGTCGGTTGGGCAAGCGTGGGTGACCGGGGCGAGGAGCGCTCCGTTGCGGATAATGGTGTTGTTTTGAATTGGACTGCGACAGTTGACAGGAGTATTGATGAAAGTTACCCAGGAAAAGTTACCTGCTAGTCGTCTTGAACTGGAAGTAGAAGTCCCGCCCGAAACCTCCAAGCAGGCGTATGAGCGGGTACTACAAAAGTTTATGCGCACCGCAGAGATTCCCGGCTTCCGCAAGGGCAAAATCCCCCGCCCGATTCTCCTGCAACGCATCGGGACCCAACGGATCAACGCGGCTGTTCTGGAGGAAGTGATCGAAGCGAGCCTCCAAGCGGCTATCAAACAGGAGGATATTGCGGCGATCGGCGAGTTTGACCTGCGCTCCGATTTCCAAACCCTGGTCAACCAGTTCAATCCGAGCGAACCGATTAGCTTCCGCGCCGTCGTTGATGTTTGGCCAGAAGTCAAGATCAAGCAATATGTCGGACTATCGGTGCAGGCAGAAGACATTCAGTATGACCCGCAGCGGGTTGACGAAACCCTTGAGAATTATCGCTCACAACTGGCAACCCTGGTCCCCGTGGAAGGTCGCCCTGCCCAGATGGGGGATACGGTGGTGGTTGACTACGAGGGTCGGTTGACCGATGAGAGTCTGGCCCGGTTACGGGAGCAAGAAGATTTTGACGAAGCGGATTTGGAGATTCCCGGTCTCAGTCAAACCGACTTCCAGTTAGAACTGAAGGAAGGGCGTTTCTTACAAGATTTCCTTGACGGCATCGTTGGCATGAGCCTGGGTGAGGAGAAAGCGGTAACGGTGCCTTTCCCAGCGGACTATACCAATGAAACCTTGGCAGGGCAGTCGGTGATCTTTACCATCACCCTCAAGGAACTCAAGGAAAAGGAACTGCCGGACTTGGATGACGACTTCGCCCAGGACGTGAGCGACTTTGAGACCTTGGCCGAACTGCGCGCATCCCTGGAAAAGCGTTTCCAAGAAGAAGCGGAACAAGCCCGTAAGGCCAACAGTGAAGATGCCCTGCTGAATGGCCTTCTGGAGCAAATTGAGACGGAACTGCCGGAAACCTTAATCCGCCAGGAGATCCAAACGCTCTTCGCCACCCAAGCCCTCCGCCTGAGTGAACAGGGGATCGATATCAAACGCCTCGTCACCCGTGAAACGGCCCCCGCCATCCAGCGTGAATTCCGTCCCCAAGCCGTCGAGCGGCTCAAGTTGTTTACCGCTCTCGAAGACATTGCCCAGCGGGAGCAACTTCAGGTCGAACCGGAAAAGCTTCAGGAGCAAATCGCCAAAATGGAGCAGGATCTAGGGAACCAACCCTATGATCCCAACCGCCTCAAGGACATTGTTGAGAAGGATCTCCTGCGGGAGCAAGCCCTAGCCTGGTTAGCCGAGCACAACACAGTCGAGTGGGTTCCGGAAGGCACCCTCAGCAAGGATGACGAGAGCGATGCTTCGGAAGCTGATAATGTATCCGAGACTGAGGATACCGATGCAACGGGGGCCGATCGGGAGGCAACGGCAGCCGCAGCAGAAAGCACCGATCGCTAGGCATTCGTGTAAAAAATTGATGGTTGCCTGTTAGTCCCTGGAGAGTTAGGGCATAATGAGGTCAGAGAGCCTGAGTTTAGCAATCGTTCTCACCTGCCACGATCCCCAGAGACGTCTCTGAATCCGTATGGGTGGATGGGCTGATTCGTCAAGGTAGCGGTTGTCTTGTTTCGCCAACTCGTGTTGTTTCGCCAACTAGGTGGTTGATGTCTCAATTCAAGTATTTGCTACACAGTCGTTCCCGATCGCCGGAGATCTTCGCCACTGCCGAGGCCAATGTGGTGCCGATGGTGGTGGAGCAGTCTGGGCGCGGTGAGCGGGCCTTTGATATCTACTCGCGCCTGTTGCGGGAGCGGATTGTTTTTCTGGGGACCCCCGTTGATGATGCCGTTGCGGATTCGATTGTGGCCCAACTTCTCTACCTAGAAGCCGAAGATCCGGAAAAGGATGTCCAACTTTACATCAACTCCCCCGGTGGTTCCGTTACGGCGGGCATGGCGATTTATGACACGATGCAGCAGATCCGCCCAGATGTTGCTACGATCTGCTTTGGGTTAGCCGCCAGCATGGGGGCCTTCTTACTCACTGCTGGCACACCGGGTAAGCGCTTGTCACTCCCCAGTTCCCGCATTATGATCCACCAACCCCTAGGGGGTGCCCAGGGTCAAGCGGTGGATATCGAAATTCAGGCTAAAGAAATTCTTTACCATAAAAACCAGCTTAACCGCCTCTTGGCCTTCCACACCGGGCAACCCCTAGAGCGGCTCGAACTGGATACCGAACGCGACTTTTTTATGTCCGCAGAGGAAGCCAAGGACTACGGCCTGATCGATCGGGTCATCTCCCGCAGTTCCCAAGCTGCCTCCACCCTATCCCCTGTTACCGCCGTCAACTGAGAGGCAGATATGTCTAAGTACGACTCCCATCTCAAGTGCTCCTTCTGCGGCAAGTCGCAGGAACAAGTTCGCAAGCTAATCGCGGGACCGGGAGTCTACATCTGCGACGAGTGTGTCGATCTCTGCAATGAGATTCTGGATGAGGAACTGTTTGATGCGGCGGGAAGTGCGGCTCCCCAACAGGCGGTTTCGCGTAAGGATCAAGCCTCGGAAAAGCAGCGGACCCGTTCTGCCCCCCTCACCCTCAGCCAGATTCCCAAGCCCCGCGAGATTAAAAAGCACCTGGATGAGTACGTCATTGGCCAGGATGAAGCCAAGAAGATCCTCTCAGTGGCGGTCTACAACCATTACAAACGGCTGAGCTTTGTCCAGTCCCAGACATCAGGGAAACCCCCCGCCGAGGATGGGGTGGAGTTGCAGAAGTCTAATATTCTGCTGATTGGTCCGACAGGCAGTGGTAAAACCCTGCTGGCCCAAACCCTGGCCCAGATCTTGGATGTGCCCTTTGCGGTGGCGGATGCGACGACGCTGACGGAAGCGGGGTATGTCGGCGAGGATGTGGAAAATATCCTGCTGCGGTTGTTACAGGTAGCAGATCTGGATATTGAAGAGGCCCAGCGCGGCATTATCTATATTGACGAAATCGACAAGATTGCCCGCAAGAGCGAAAACCCCTCCATTACCCGTGATGTGTCCGGCGAGGGGGTCCAGCAAGCGTTGCTGAAGATGCTGGAGGGGACGATCGCCAATGTGCCACCGCAAGGGGGTCGTAAACATCCCTACCAAGACTGCATTCAAATCGACACCAGCAATATCCTGTTTATTTGCGGTGGGGCCTTTGTGGGTCTCGATAAGGTGGTGGAGCAGCGCACCGGCAAGAAGTCGATGGGCTTTATCCAACCGGGGGATACCCAGTCGCGGGAAAAACGCATGGCCGACACCCTCAAGCAGGTGGAGCCGGAGGATCTGGTCAAATACGGCATGATTCCGGAGTTCATTGGCCGGATTCCCATGACGGCGGTGCTGAACCCGTTGGATGAGGAAGCCCTCGTGGCCATCCTGACTCAGCCACGCAATGCCCTGGTGAAGCAGTTCCAAAAACTGATGAATATGGACAGCGTGCAGTTGGAGTTCAAGCAAGAAGCCGTCCGGGCGATCGCGCGGGAAGCCTATCGCCGCAAGACAGGGGCACGGGCACTGCGGGGCATTGTCGAAGAATTGATGTTAGAGGTGATGTACGAACTGCCGTCGCGGAAGGATGTCACCCGCTGTACGATTACCCGCGAGATGGTCGAGAAGCGATCGACGGCGGACCTGTTGCTCCACCCGTCTTCCCTTCCCAAGCCTGAATCGGCATAAGTCACATGGCCTATCTTCCGGTTCGGGGTGTTAACCACTACTACGAGTGGATCACGACATCGGCAACCCATGAACGCACGGGAAAACCCGTCATGGTCTTTCTCCACGGTTGGGGTGGGTCCTGTCGCTACTGGCAGGGAACCGCCCAGGCACTCACGCATCAATTTGATTGTTTGCTCTACGATTTGCGTGGGTTTGGTCAGAGTTGCTTACCGCCGAATCGGGCGAATTCTGTGCCCATCGATCGCGCTGAACTGGTTAATCACTATGCGCTTGAGACTTACGTTGAGGATCTGCTTACCCTACTAGAGCAGTTAGCCCTCGATCGCGTTTATATCCATGCCCATTCCACCGGAGCCTCGATCGCCCTGTTGTTTTTGAACCGGTATGGCGATCGGGTTGAGCAAGCCATCCTCACCTGTAACGGTATCTTTGAGTATGATGCCCAAGCCTTTGCGGCGTTTCATCGGTTTGGCGGCTATGTCGTCCAGTTTCGGCCCCGCTGGCTCGTGAAAATTCCGGGGATTGAACGGCTCTTTATGGCCCGTTTTCTCCATCGTCCCCTGCCCAAGGCCCTCCAGGTCGCGTTTCTGGAGGATTTCCTCATGGCAGACTACGCTGCTGCATTGGGGATGATGTTGGCGGCGGTGAGTGAGCGGGCGGCCAAGACCATGCCGCAAGAATTTTCCCAACTGACCGTGCCGACCCTGTTGATATCGGGCGAGTACGATCAAATTATTCCAGCGGCGATGGGGCGCAAAGCCGCAGCATTGAGCGATCGCATTACCTTTGCAGTGATGCCCCAAACGGCCCATTTCCCCATGCTGGAAGATCCGGTGGCCTATCTTCACCAGGTTCAAGCCTTTCTTCAGGGACAACCGGCTACCTGTTAGGATAGATACATAGAGTTATAGGTACTTGCAACGATCGGCAATCCTATTCCTAATGACGACTAAGGTCGTCACTACTAACTAACTACCCAGTGCGGGGTAACAATTTCAGTCGTTTAAGTTCCAAGATAAGTCTCCTATTGAGGAACCGATATGAGGCTGATAATGATCGCGGGTAGGTACCCTTTAGACTGGTATGATCAGTGATTGCCTTCATACTTATTACAGCCCATTTTAATCACAGTTTTTATCGACAAGATATCGATTTTTCATCTCCATACTTGGCCTGTTGCCTGTGAATTCGTCTCCGTCTGATCTACCATCTAACCCCCATGATTGTCCGGTTACCCCCTCCCATTCGGTACCGATCGGGGAGGGCGATGCAGCCTTTGCGATCGTCCAGGAAGCGGTGTTGGGGCTGTGGGAAGTGGTGAACAACTTAACGCGGATTCGACCGCCGAAACAGGAGCGGTATCGCGTGACGATTTTTGGCTCGGCGCGGATGCATCCCCATGACCCGCTTTATCAGGGAGTGCGCCACTTGGCGAGTGAGTTGACCCGTATGGGCTGCGATATTGTCACAGGGGGTGGGCCGGGCTTGATGCAGGCGGCGAATGAGGGGAGTGTGATCGCTGACCCACAGGATTTAACGAAGTCGATCGGGATTCGGGTGGATCTGGATTTTGAGCAGGCGACGAATCCCTTTGTAGAGCAACTCTACTGCCATCAAACTTTTTTCTCGCGGCTGCACCATTTTGTGTTGATTTCCGATGCTTTTGTGGTGGTGCCGGGGGGTATCGGCACGACGTTGGAGGCGCTGATGATCTGGCAATTGCTCCAGGTGCGGCAACTGCGGAATACGCCTTTTATTCTGATTGGGCAAATGTGGGCGGATCTGGCCGCTTGGGCTGAGCAATATATGCTGGCGACGACGCCAACGATGGCCGATCCGGCGGATCTCTCAATTCCCACGTGTGTGGATGATTTTGAGACGGCGATCGCGCTGCTTCAGGCAGACCATAGTCGCTGGCGCAAGGCAAATGGGTTAGGGGTGTGGAAGCCGTCGTCTGAGCTTGGGGTAACCGAGGCAGGCTAAGGCAGGCTGGCGCGAGGGGGGTAGGGGCGATCGTTTGCCGGAGCTAGTAAGCACCCCATCCGGGCCATTCTATTTTTTAAGGGCTGCTTAGGCAGCGGGTGTGGCAATGAGACTTAGTTCAATCCGATCGTCCGCTGGTTGGGTCACCGCCACCCGCACCCCAGCACCGAAGAAACTCGACAGCTTCTCCTGCTTTTGTTGCCAAGTGGTGAGGGGAATCTGGGGCGAGTCAAACTCTAGAATCAACGCATAGGCATCGTCGATCGCCGTTTCTCGCATCGCCGTCACCACCGGTCGTGCCTCATCCGAGGGACTTAACCCCAGGTAAGCCAAGGCTTTATCAAAGTGGGCCTTTTGACCATAGCGATAGCGATCGAGATCTTCGCGTACCTGCTTTTGAATCGGTGTTGCCTGAGCTTGCCGCAGGGCGAGGACCGCTGCCGTTGTCGGTTGACTAAAGGGAACCGGCGTTAATTCCGAAGACTTCAGAGCCAAACCACCGAGTAACAGCGGAAAGCCATAAAAAAAACCCACCAGATTCAAGGTGGCATTATCCAGCCCAAAGTAGGCAATAAACCCAACCAGGGTTAGCGTGCCGCCTACCCAGAGGCCCAGACTACCGAGAGAGGTTTTACGAAACATGATGGCGAAACCCGCTATTGAGGAACAGCCTTGTCAACAGACAGGGGTTTAATCAGTCTACGCTAGCCCAGAGCCACCAGATCCCAGCAAGGAGTACCCACAAGCCGCCCAATACCGCAAACGTCCACTGCATCCGGCGCAATAACGGTTGAATTTGGTAGGTGACCACCAGCCGATCGCGATCGCGCATTGTCGCTGGCTTCGGCCAGAGTTGACCATCGTACCACCCCGACTCCTCATAGGAAATTTGCTCACTGGCCAGCCGATGGCCCACATACTGCCAGCCCAGGTAGAGATGGGTCAAAGCTAACAATAGGGGGATACTGGCCCCCAGGACACCACTTAGGCAAAATTGCAGGGGATATTTGGCGATCGGAAAGCTGGCCGCTGCCACGGGACCCGCCACTAGCCAACTGAAACCCCAGATCCAGATCGCTATGCCCAGATAACGCGGCCAAGGCCAGGTGGCCCAACGGAAAAACCAGGATTCCCGCAAATGCTGATATTCATTGAGCGGTTGTTGCTCAACGGGAACCGGACAGGTTGGCAGGGGTGAAGGCATATCCATGCATCTATGCAATCCCATGACAGACTACTAGGATAACGAGGGTGGCTGGGGGTTGGCTAGACTAAAGTCGGGCAGGACCACTCGCTCCGCATGGCCCCAGAAGGCTTCCAGGTTATAAAACTCCCGTTGTTGGGGCAGAAACAGGTGTGTCACCACATCGCCATAATCTTGCAAAATCCAGCCCCCTTCCGCCTGCCCTTCCGCATTCCGGGGCAACCGCTGCCAGGTTTCCTCCACCCGCTCCACAATCGATCGGGCAATCGCCCGCAGTTGGGCACTCGAAAACCCCGTGACAATCACAAAATAATCGGCTACATAGGACACCGCTGCCACCTTCAGCACCACAATATCGGCCCCCTTGCGCTCATCCGCCGCCGCTGCGATCGTCAGGGCGAGGCCGTAAGCATCCCCAATCGTTTCCGGATTAGCAGCGGGAGCAGGGGGGAGTTGGGTCGTTAAGACGCGCGGGGTGTCATTTAGCATTCAGTTCCAGTTCCTCATGGACAACAAGTACAGCTATCGGGCAGATCAACCCATAACAATCGCAGTGCCAAACCTGCAATTGACCCGACTGCCCACAACAGCTATTGGGACCATGATAGATCATCCCTCCAGGGGACCACCCCCATAAAGAACCGTGCTGCCTTAAGAATCAGCCCGTGGTCGGTGGTCTGCCTGTTGACCACGAGCCAGACGGGATGCCCCTGGCAATTTGCATTTTGCATTTTGAACGGTGAGCTTGCCTGATGAGAGCGTCCGCAGGAGCACCCTAGGGATAGAAGATCCGTAAAATCGCGGAAATTTCCCAAAATCTCCCAGCACACGCTTAAAAATCCTGTAGATCTAAAGAAGTAGAGACTTCGCGATCGCGGCTGACTAACCTTGCCCCCTTGATGGTTGGGATCAGGTGGGTGCCCATAGCCAGTTGAATCATACGACTCCCAGCAACCTGCGATCGTCCTGCCATTGGCCCCTTACACCAGGGCATTCTGCCGTTGCCATTGCTCCCACCCACCCCTGACAACTTGAGGTTCCCATGACCCTGGATTTGCCCTCACCGTCGCACCTTCAACCCTCTCTAGACTGGACCAGTTGGCTTGATCGTACCCCCACCCAAGTCAGTCCCAATACCCCCCTACACACCGCCATTGCCGCCCTGCAAGCCACCAAAAACACCCAAGGGGAACGGGTGAAGCGGGGGGGGGAACCCCACTTGCAGTCTAGCCGTCCCCTACCGCCATCCAGTACCTGCCTTCTGGTTGTCGAACAATCACGCCTGGTCGGGGTTTTGCGCAACCGCGATGTTGTCCGGTTACTGGCCAGTGGCCAACCCTTAATGGATCTCACCCTGGCAGCCGTGATTGAGCAACCTCCGACCGTCTATATCCATTCCGATCCAACCCAACCCCTGGATATCCTCAGTGTGCTGGCCAGGATGCAACAATGCCGAATGTCTGAGCTACCGGTGGTCACCCCCACCTATGAGT
Source organism: Coleofasciculaceae cyanobacterium bin_20 (assembly GCA_037445115.1). Classification (GTDB taxonomy): domain Bacteria; phylum Cyanobacteriota; class Cyanobacteriia; order B231; family B231; genus Trichothermofontia. The sequence continues at coordinate 4,334 of JBBILC010000065.1, read as the reverse complement.
TACTGGGGGTAGCCATCTCGCAACATCTGTCCATGCTGCTGGCCCAGCCCCACATTAACGAGTTATGCCAGATTCACCAGCAGGAGTTGGAGAAAGCCCTATGGCGCTATCGACAAGCCGTGGAGTGTTCCAGCGATGCGATCGTCATTACCGATCCGGAAGGTAAGCACCTCTACCAAAATCTGGCCTTTTGTAAGGTCTACGAATGTGAAACCCCTACCGAATTTAATGCTCGTGGCGGCATTCGGGCAGTGTTCAAAGATGTGGAGGCCGTCACCGAGATTTTTCAGACCCTGCGAAATGGCAACTGCTGGGTAGGAGAGCTGGAGCACCAAACCCACACGGGCCGAACCCTCCAAGTCCTCCTGCGGGCCGATACCATCCATGACCCCAATGGCCGTGTCATTGGCATGCTAGGGATTGTCACCGATATCAGCGATCGTCGCAGTGACAGTGCCATGCAAGAAGCCAACCAGGCCCTAGAATTAACCCTGCGGCAGCAGACCCAGGAACTGCAACACCTCAATAAGCGACTTCAAAAGGAGATCCAGGAACGCCGTCAAACGGAAGAAGTCCTCCGGGCCAGTTGGCGTAAACATCGCAGCGTGATTGATAGCCTCAAAACCATCGTGTTTCAGCGTGATCTGGAGGGTCGATGGACCTTTCTGAATCCCGCCTGGACCACGATTATGGGCTATCCCGTGGCTGAAACGTTAGGAACTTGCTTCCTGGACTACCTTGATCCTGCCGATCGTGAAGAAAAATGGTCCCGGTTTCAGGAAATCCTCCAGGGCAAACAGGGGGTGTCGCGGATTCCCGTGCGCTACCGGGCGAAGGGGGGCCAATTTCGCTGGCTCGAAGTTTCCGCCAGTGCGATGCGCGGAGCGAATGGACAGATCATCGGGGTTTCCGGCACCCTAGATGATATTACCAATCAACGGCAGGCTGAACTGGATCTAGCCCAGCAGGTAGAGCGGGGGCATCTATTAGCCGCGATCGCCCAGCGTATCCGCCAATCCCTGCGTCTGGAGGAAACCCTCAAAACGGCAGTAACCGAAGTTCGCCACTTCCTCAGGACCGATCGGGTTGTGATCTATCGCTTCCATCCCGATTGGAGTGGGGCGGTGCTCGTCGAAGCCACGGATGCAGCTTGGCAGCCGCTCCTCGGTAAGGTGATCCATGACTCCTGTTTCATGAAAGACTATGTGCAGCAATACCAACAGGGCCGGACCCGCACGATCGACGATATCTATACCAGCGGCCTGCAACCTTGTCATATCGAAATGCTGGCCAATCTTCAGGTTCGGGCCAATCTGGTGGTACCACTTCTACTCGGCAAAGAACTTTGGGGACTTCTGATCGCGCACCATTGCTCCTCACCCCGCCAATGGCGACCGTGGGAAGTGGATATCCTGGAAAAACTGGCAGTCCAAATTGGAATTGCCATTCAACAGGCCGATCTCTATGCCAAGCTGGAGGTGGAGCTAGTGGAACGGAAACAGGCAGAAGCCGAAGTTTTACGGGCACTCGCCAAGGAAAAGGAACTCAACGAGCTGAAATCCCGCTTTATTTGCACCGCCTCCCATGAATTCCGGACACCCCTGGCAACGATTTTTGCCTGTAGTGATTTGCTGAAACGTTTCGGTCATAAGCTAACCGATGAGAAAAAAATCGATCGTCTGGATAAAATTCAACGGGAGGTCAAGCATTTAACGAATTTAATTGAAGATATTCTCCTCCTGGGGAAAGTTGAAGCGGGTCGAGCCGAATTCAAGCCAGCTTCCTTAGAACTGATCCAATTTTGCCAGTCGCTCTTTGAAGAGTTGGCGTTAATCGCAGAAGCGCATCGATTGGTATTTGTCTATCCTGGCCATCCCAATTGCGAATTTGAAGAAACATTGTCCGTCAGCAGTTCTACTTCAGCATTGATCTCAGAAACAGCAGTTAGCCCTAGCTTTTGGGTTGAGATGGATGAAAAGTTACTGCGACAAATGTTGACTAATCTTCTCACGAACGCGGTAAAATATTCTCCAAGCGGTGGGGCAGTAACGCTAGCCCTGAGTTGGGATGAACACCAAGTTACCTTTGTCGTCCAAGATGAAGGCATTGGAATTTCCCCAGAGGATCAGATTCATTTGTTTGAAGAGTTTTATCGGGCGAACAACGTCAGTAACCTACCTGGCACGGGCTTGGGTTTGGCGATCGTTAAAAATGCAGTTGATCTCCATCAAGGAACAATTCAAGTTACCAGTCAACCTGGCATAGGTACAACCTTTACAATCCAATTACCCATTCGTCATTAAAAGTTTTTATCAATGTCATATTTAATTCTTATTCCTGCTTTATTTTCTTGGTGATGCCTGTCATTTGATGAACATTAAATATGAGAATTATTCTTGCATGATTAATGTCAGTTACAGCCGTTCCCTCTCTAATGAAGTACTGTCAAGCCTTGTAAACAAGGGGCTTAAGCCCCTTGTCTGTACCTCATCAAGTACGGAAGTACTGTATTCTCTTTAATTGTTATCGGAATTTTATCTATAAATGGTTTGGGATTCATTATGAAAACGATTCTGGTTATTGAAGATGTGCGATCACTACGGGAAGAGATTATTACAATCCTGGACTGCTTGGACTATACGGCGATCGCGGCAGCGGATGGCAAACAGGGCATTGAGTTAGCACGACTCCATTTCCCTGATCTGGTTCTGTGCGATATCATGATGCCGGAAATGGATGGCTATGAAGTTTTCCAAACCCTGAACCAAGATCCGGAAACGGCCCACATTCCTTTTATTTTCCTAAGTGCCAAGGCAGATAAGACGGATGTTCGGCGGGGGATGAATTTGGGCGCAGACGATTATTTAACGAAGCCGTTTACCAGTGAAGAACTTAGTGAGGCGATCGCGGCACGGTTAGCCAAACAGGAGGCCATCACCCAGCCCTATATTGACGAGATGAAACGGGCCACCTATAGCTTGCAGCAATTAGCCTTTCGTGACCCGCTGACCAATTTACCGAATCGCATTTTGCTACGCCATGAACTGAATGAGCGTCTGCAACAGGCCCGTCAACGGCAGACCTTGCTAGCCGTCATCTGCCTCCATATCAACCACTTCAATGCCGTTAATAGCAATTTAGGGCATGTGGCGGGGGATCAACTCTTGCAGATGATTGCCACTCGGTTGCAGGATTGTCTGGGACCGAGTGACGTTGTGGCACGGTTGAGTGGGGTCGAATTTTGTCTGCTCTTGGCCGGTCGATCGCAACCAGAGGAAGTGGAACAGTGGATACACACCCTGCTCGAAATTCTGGCAGAACCCTATACCGTTGCCAGTCAAGAGGTGCGGATGCAGTTTGGTGTGGGTATTACCCTGTATCCCCAGGATAGTCATAGCGGGGATGTCTTACTCAACCATGCCGATCTAGCGATGCGATCGGCCAAAAAACGCGGCCAAACCCACTACCAGTTTTATAACCCGGAACAGGATGCCGAAAGTAATGAACGACAGCGCCTGATTATGGACTTGGATATGGCCATCGATCGCGGTCAATTTCAATTGTATTATCAACCCCTAGTCAATCTCATCACCCGCCGGATTATTGGGGCAGAGGCTCTCCTACGCTGGCAACACCCGGAATTAGGGATGATTTCACCAGAAACGTTTATTCCCTTGGCAGAAGAAACGGGCGCGATCGTGAACATTGGCCAGTGGGTGCTCAAAACCGCCTGTCTCCAGGCCCAAACGTGGCAGTCAAGCAGTCTGTTACCCCTACGAGTTTCCGTCAATGTATCGGCACGACAACTGCAACAAACAGATTTTACGGCCACTGTGAAGCAGGTACTAACCGAAACGAACACGACACCCGAACTCCTCACCCTAGAAGTGACAGAAACGGGGATTATTGATAACCTCGAAGCCAGCATTGAGATCCTGACCGCCCTGCGATCGCAGGATATTCAAATTGCCTTAGATGACTTTGGTACGGGTTATTCATCTCTCAACTACCTCAGTCGTTTACCCCTGGATGCCGTCAAGATCGATCGGGCGTTTGTGGGGCGCATTCAGGAAGGATCACGGGATGCCACCATTGTGACAAGCATTATTGCCATTTCGCAAACCCTGAAATTAAAGGTGATCGCAGAAGGGGTAGAGACTGAGGATCAAGTGCAATTCCTCCAAAAGCATGGGTGTAATGCTATTCAAGGCTATTGGTATAGCTCACCCCTACCGGCGGCTGACTTTGAACGCTTTCTACGCAAGTCGATCCAACAGGCGGATCCAGAAGTGTTGAATGATAGGAAATGTGTTAAAAAATAGCCTCTAATCGTG
>JBBILC010000064.1:0-28211 GCA_037445115.1 Coleofasciculaceae cyanobacterium bin_20 | reverse complement strand
GAGGAATTGCAGCACATCGCCGATCGCTCTTAACGTGTTGGCCTCGCCCAGGCGAGATCCGACCTCGCGGTAGAGGGCCAAGGCGGCGTCATAGCGCTGCAACGCCTCACTGCGTTGATCGAGAAATTGCAGCACATCGCCGATCGCTTGTAAGGTGTATGCCTCGCCCAGGCGATCGCCGACGTCGCGGAAGAGGGCCAAGGCGGCGTCATAGCGCTGCAACGCCTCCCGGCTTTGTTTGAGGAATTGCAGCACATCGCCGATCGCTCTTAACGTGTTGGCCTCGCCCAGGCGATCGCCGACCTCGCGGTAGAGTTGTAATGCCTGGTTGTAAGCCTCTGTTGCGAGTCCAACATCATCCCTTAGCTCAAAATATAAATCCCCTAAGCGTTCCCAACTGCGGGCTAACTCTGCGGGTTTGCCAAGCTGGGTTTGTAACTGAATCGCTCGTTTATAGGCTTGAATCGCAAATTGTCGATCTTTACCACTCTTAACTCTGTTAGCGTATAACTCGCCTAATTTTTCAAACAAACTTGCCAGTTGGGCTGGATTGGCCTCTGGCTGTTTCTCTAAGTCTTCAATTTGCTGCAACAAGTCCTGCAATTCCGCTGGTTCAATTTTGGGAATCGCTATTGTCATCGTTGGCATCACGGGGGGTAAATCCTCCGGTCGTAGGCCAAACCAAAACACCCCGCCGCGCCAACTCCAGAAATCCGGCGACCTTTCCGCCAACTGGGTCAACACCGCCCCCGTCACCCACACCACCACCGGAAAATGAAACTGTCGAAAGGCTTCCCGCGTCCACTGCAAATAGCCAAAAAACTGCTCCTGTTGCGACTGGGGTTCCCCTAACCGCACTGCAATTAAACTATCAATCCCCTGCACCGTCACCACCGCCGCCTGTCCCGTTTGCAGCGCTGGCTCCTGCGCCACCAACCGCTCCAACGCCAACCGCAAACTGGGATCTTGTGCCTGCACCCACACCCGCAAACAACGAATCCCCTGTTGTCCTAACTCCTGTTCATAGCGTTCAATGATCTGGGCCTGAAGATTGCGATCCTCACACACCGCAATCAGCAAATCCAACTTCCCCTGACTCGCCTCCAACGCCACCAGCAAGCGATTATACTGATACGCCTCCTCATATTGATTGTCAGTGGCTAAATCCAAGGTATTTCCCATCATTGACGCCCTCCCCTAGGATGACCCTCACCCCAACCCCTCTCCCTCAGGGAGAGGGACTTAAAACTTTGATGTCCTGTGACTCCCCCTCGCCCAGCTTGGGAGAGGGGGCCGGGGGGTGAGGGCGTTCGGGGATAGTGCATACACCTAAACCGCTAACAAATTCCGTCGCCGCAACAAATCCACCACCACCGGATGCACGTCATACCACAAATCATCATTGCGATACTCCAGCACATACAACCCATGCAGCAAAACCAAAAACTCCGGATCGGTAATTTCAACGGGTTCCGCCCGCTCATAGGTCGTCACCAAAATCTGATAGCGACTTTCCCCCAACGACGCCGCAAAATCATTGCGAATATCCCGCAACGCCAACGCCAAAATCTCATCGTTAATTTTAATTTCCGTCAAGTCCGGATCACTGCGCAACTGCAACAAACACTGGGAACAACAGGCCCGCGCAATCCGTACCAACTCCCGCACCACCCCGCCACTGCTTAACACGATCTCCCGCGCCGTTTCCGGTTCCAGCAAATTTTCCGGCAACCGTCTTTTCAACACTTCCAAAAACACATTCACCTTCTTCTCTAACGGCACCGCCGCCGGATCATGACGGTTTGCCTTCGTGAAAAACTTCGCCACCTCCATCTGCTGAATCGGACTCCCCGCCGCCGTCTGCAAAATCGTGCGTAACTCAATATCCCGAATCACTGAAATTGGAATCGTAAAGACAATCCGGATATGGGGTTGAAACAGGGCATTGATATTATTCTTATAAATATCCTCAACCAATCGCCAATCCAACTTATCTAGATCATCAATAATCACCAACACTTCCCGCTGGGTCGCCTTCTGAATCCAACGGGAAATTTCATCAATCTTTTGCACCAACTCATTGATCCGCCGTTCATAGGTGCGCTTAATCTCCTCCCGAAACGTCGATTCCGACTGCAACTTTGCCGTAATCAACTTGAGAATATCGCCCCCCACCCCCAACTGGGACTTCAGATCTTGAGTCGCCACCGTCGATTGAGTCGTAATCAACCAATTGAGGATCGTATCTTTCGTCTTCGCTGGAATCTCAACCCTTTGCTTCGTCGCCGCACTTAATAACCGCACCGCGATCGCATACAAAATATTCACATGATCCACCGCCGACATCTCAATCATGTCCGCGATCGAGAAAAAGACAACAAAATGGTTATTCTGGCGCATCTTATGGGCCAACTGCGCCAACAACGTCGATTTACCACAGCCCCGATGGCCCGCAAACACCACCTTCCCATCCACCGGCGCATCTTCCAACACCTGCTCCAACCGCGCCAACGTATCGCCGCCATACTCCACCCGAAACTTCTCGATTTCCTCCTTCGTAAATAACGGAAACAAATCTAAATTTCGATAGGCTTCGCGATAGGTTTCTAACAGGGGCCGGTTCATAGCTACCCGCGATCGTTGATTCACCCCCATCATACTACCGCCAGCCCGTGGGCGATCTCGGACCCAGCCAGCCTCGACCCCAGCCGCTCACCCCTCACGCTTCCTTGGAGGATTGATTGCGGGCCTGCCATGCCAACTCCAGAATCCGATACCAGCGTTTTTGGGCCTGCTTGGGTGTGCATTTAATCGCCTTCGCGATCGCCTCATCGGTGGCGTGTTGTTGCTTCATCGCCAGCAAGGTCCGCTGTTCCGGTGTTAACTGGTCCAAAAAGGCTTGCCATTGGGCGGGAGCCATGCCTAAATTCTGATCTAAATCGGCTCCTAACCATTGATGCACCAATTGCCATTGATGGGAACGGGCAAATTTTTCGACATGATACTTAAACCGCTGTTGCAAATAATCCCGTTGCCGCGCCGTAAGACCCAAAATGCTATCGATTTCCGGGGCCGACAGATCTTGCAACTTCAACACCAAATAATCAACACAATCAGATTGACCTTGGGATTGCAGGTATTGGATTAACTCGGTCACAACGCGATCGCGCAGCACCCCCTCGGCCAAATCCACCGCATCCGCCACCATCTGTTCCCGCACCTGATGCACCACCGCCGAACGGCTATGGCCTTCACTTTCCTCTCGCTTGGGGGACTCCATCGCCAATTCAAAATCGAGCGTTGCTTCCTGGGGTTGGCGACGGGCAAAGCCCTGGGCACGGAGGACGATCAACTGCTGGCTATTGCGACCAGGGAGGGAAATGCGGCGTTTGGCGTAGTGTTCCGTAAACGCCATGTATTCCGCCAGTTCCAACTGGGTACGGGGGCTGTAGTCCACCGCCAGTTCATTCTCCCGCCGGAAAACCTTGAGGGCCTCCATATAAAACCCTTGCAGGAAATCCTCAATCAGGGCATGGCGGGCCTGGAACCCTAATTTGAGATGCATGGGGGCAATGTGGCGATAGACGATCGTACTCAATGTACTGTGTAATTCCACCCGCCCCTGCTGCGAACCGAGGCGATAGTAGCTGAGACACTTGTGGAGACGGTGCCGTGCCAAAGTTAACTGCCAGGTTTGCACTTCCCCAGAGGTTTGGATGCGATCGCTTTTCTGACAGATGCGATCGACTTCCTTGGCAATGCGGGTGACCACGGCTTGGCCCGTGCGCGATCGGACTTCGGCCTGCAATTCCTGGAGCAATAGATCGCCAAGTTCCTGCAAATTCAGACCAGAAGCGGGTTCTGGTGGGGGGGCGGCGGCTGTGGCCCCTGGGGTAGCGGGATCATTCGGGTAGAGGACCCTAACTTCACTGGAACCTTGGCCTTGGGAGCCAGGGGAATTGGCTGATTTAGTATTCATCTTCTCGCCTGTGGTAGATCTGCACCTTGTCTGAAGGCAACCTAGCTAGCTGACCCTGTGGTCAGGATCGGTGGGTTAGCGGGTGCCCCATTCACCTGTTGTCTCCTACGTTAAAGCTTGCGGCATCACCCCTAAGCGCCCAGTGTGTCACTCTTTAAATTAACCTCGATCGCGGGTCGATGACGGGCATTCTCTGTCCGATCAGCCCCCACCCCACCCCGTCCCCAGCAAACCCAGGCAGGCTGGGCGTTGAGCATCCATAATGTAGGGCGGCGACTTCCCCCTGACAACAGGCCCATACCCAGCAGGGATGGACACTCTGCTAACTGACTCACCCCAGGTGGGTTACCCCATTTATGGGGCGTGTCGGCCCCGCAATGGCAGAGTGCAGCACCTAGGTACAGCCAATCCGGTACCCCCCCGATCGCGATCGGCCCGATTGTCCTACCAACCCACAAAGACACCTAACGACAAGGGGTACACTAAGACCTGCGTACCGAATCATCATTTGCCCCCCATGCCTGATCCCATCCTGTATCAAGAAGACTATTACGTTGTGCTGGAGTCTGATCGTCCCGATGAATTTTTAACCGCTGCGGCCATGCTGGAAAAACTCAAAGCAGTACTCGCGGCCAACCCAGACCATATTTCCCCTGATGTGCAACGCTTCCCGACGATCGCGGAACAGGCCCAGTATCTTTTCAATACTGCCTGTGAATTCGACCTAGGGCCAGGGAAATACTTGCAGTGGTACGCCGTGCGGCTGGAAAAATAGTTGTTAGTCATCGTGGCAGGCGTGGTTAGTCATCGTGGCAGGTGTGGTTAGCGATCGTGGCAGGTGGGACGCCTACCCCACAAGTCAGGCGTCTTCTAAAGTTTCAATCAGCAAATCGACTTCCTGCTGCTTTTGCTCAAGAAACGTCTGGCAGCGTTGCAACTGCTTCACCGCCGTCGCAAATTCCGTAAACACATCCGCCAGATCCAACTGACCCGACTCAATGCGGGCCACGATCGCTTCCACTTCGGCCACCGCCTCTTCATATACCCAGTCGCCCTGGCCATCTACCAGGAGATCACCCTGGCTCAGATCGGTCGCTGCCGGAGATTTTGAGGGTTTCTTCGCCATAATTGCTACGGGGTCGATCGCCCTGATTCGGATCACAAGGCTGCTTACCACATCATCAATTATACGGGAGGGATATCCCCCACCAGTGGTACCTTAAGGATGCACTCAGGATGCACAGCGGCACTGTTGCCGGTAGTTGAACGCCCTGAAAAGGCCCTGAAAAGGCCCTGAAAACATCTAGCAAGCGACACCGCAAGCGGCAAACGTATGGCAGATTCGCAAAAGCCCGATTCACAGAACCTCGAACAACCCCTCGACTACGAAGCCGCCTGGGATCAGTATGGGCGGCAGTGGCGGCAAAGGCGCCCGAACCAAGCCCATGCGGGGGATGAGTGGACCGGGGAGGGCGCGGGGGCGGCCAAATCGCTGGCGGAATACGAGGCCCTGATCGAGCGAGAATTTATTGCCCCCTATATTGCGCCCACCGATACGGTGTTGGAAATTGGTGTGGGTGGGGGCCGGACGGCACGTATCCTGCGGCAATACTGTCAACAGCTGGTGTGTGCTGATATTTCCAGCCAAATGTTGCAAGCTACCCGCGATCGCGTGGGCGAGGATGGCGTTACCTACGTCAAGCTGGATGGTAAAACCCTGGCGGGCATTGCACCGGGCACGATCGATGTTTGTTTCTGTTACGACACGATGGTGCATCTTGAACCCCGCGATATTTTTAATTACCTGACCCAGATTCCGGCTCTGATGCGGGGCAAACGCCTGTGCCTGTTCCACCATGCCAATACCCTGAGTGAATTAGGCTGGCAAAAATTTCTGAGCGAATGGCAATACAACCTGATGGGTCGGCACCAGGGGTCGGCTTTCTCGGTCATGACCCCAGCGATTATGGAGCGCTTCCTGTCCCATCTGGGTTATACCGTCCAACATCAAGAACTGACCCTCGTGCCACGGGATTGTGTGTGGGTTTGCCAAGCACCCGTCCCCCCAGGCGAATGAAGGCAAATGAAAGGGACACTGGCGCGTACAATGTGATGCGTACCGGTGACGTGTACAGGATGCGTACCCGTGCTGCGTACAATTGGGGATGGCTAAGGTGAGTTGGCCCCGATGCTTGAAGATGAGTTGGTAGGAGCGGGATGGTAGCAGCAAATAACCCACATATCCAGACAGAGACTGCCGATCAGGCCCTAACCCTAGAGGCTTTTGATCTCAAAACCTACTTGGCCGATCGCAAGCGTCAGGTGGAAGCGGCTTTAGAGCTGGCCGTTCCCCTCACCTACCCAGAAACCATCCACGAAGCGATTCGGTACTCGCTTCTGGCAGGAGGCAAACGCCTGCGCCCAATCCTGTGTTTGGCCAGTTGTGAACTGGTGGGCGGCACGATCGCCCAAGCTATGCCCACCGCCTGTGCCCTGGAAATGATTCACACCATGTCGTTGATCCACGATGACCTGCCCGCGATGGACAATGACGACTACCGGCGGGGTCGGCTGACCAACCATAAAGTCTATGGGGAAGCGATGGCAATTCTAGCCGGGGATGGCCTGCTAGCCCATGCCTTTGCCTGGGTGGCCCAACAGACCCAAAATGTGCCTGCCGATCGCGTGGTCGAAGTCCTGGGCCGATTGGGCCAAGCCGCCGGGATCGGGGGGTTGGTCAGTGGTCAAGTGGTGGATCTGGAGTCGGAGGGTCGCCCGGATGTCACCCTGGAAACCTTGCACTATATCCACACCCACAAAACCGCTGCCCTGCTGGAAATCTCGGTGGTGTCCGGGGCGATTCTGGGGGGGGCCGATCGCGATACGGTGCAGCGCCTCTCCCGGTATGCTCAAAATATTGGGCTGGCCTTCCAAATTATTGATGACATCCTCGACATCACCTCCACCCAAGAGGCGCTAGGAAAATCGATCGGTAAAGATATCCAGGCCCAAAAGGTCACCTATCCCAGTCTGCTAGGCATAGAGGAATCCCAACGTCAGGCGCAACAACTGATTGACGAAGCTAACGCCCAACTGGCTGACTTTGGCCCAGCGGCGCACCCGCTCCTGGCCCTAGCTGAGTTTATTACGGCTCGTAAACATTAATCCTGTACGCTGGAAGTGAGGGCTGGGGGCGACTTCGCCTGTGGCCCTGGCTGGACCGCTGAACACAGTGTGGTGAATCACTTGATGGGGAGACTGCTCGAACTCAATACGCTGTTTGATAACCGGGTCTTGCTGGTATCATTGGCGGCCTGCTTCCTGGCCCAGGGCATTAAGTTCTTTGTTGATGTGGTCCAACAGCGCAAGGTCAATTTTCGCGTGCTGTTTGGCAGTGGTGGGATGCCCAGTTCCCATTCAGCCTTGGTGACCGCGTTAGCTGTTGGGGTCGGCCAAACCTTGGGGTGGGACAGTCCTGAATTCGCGATCGCCCTCATCTTTGCGGTAATTGTCATGTACGATGCGGCAGGCGTCCGGCAGGCAGCGGGCAAGCAGGCCCGTATCCTCAATCAGATGATGGACGAGTTTTTCCAAACCCACGGGTTTAGCGAGGAGCGTCTGATCGAGTTATTGGGCCATACGCCGTTTCAGGTCATTGTCGGTGCTCTCTTGGGGGCAGTGATTTCCTGGTTCGCAGTCCCGGTTTGACCCTAGGTGATGTTAGACGAACAGTTGTCCCGCAATCATACGCATCGTCCGTGGCTGGATAGCCATCGCCAGCCTTTCATTTCAAGGTAGGACGGAATTCAGATCGGTTTCTCTGTGGGCAGCCTCAGGCACTATCCTGCTGGTATTGAGCCGCCTTGGCATAATCCCCGATCGCGTGGCAATTCACCTGGAGACTCCCCAATGCCTGCTTCTCCACCCGCCGATCCTTCAACTCCCGTGCCAACAGGAGCCGCTGTTCATAGCAGGTAATCGCCTCCGCATATTGACCCATCGCATCATAGGCCACCCCCATGCTGCCCCAGGCTTGCTCCTCCATGCGGCGATCGCCTAGCTTCTGGGCAATCTCCTGACGCCGTTTCGCATAGGCAATCACCTGGGGATAGTCATTCACCGAATAGCAAGCATTTTCTAGATTGCGAAGGATTTGCGCCTCCGTCCGCTCATCGCCACTGCTTTGGGCAATCTTCAGCCGCTCGGCATTGTAGGTGATCGTGCGATCGTAATCCCCCAGGGCATGATAGGTATTCCCCAAATTGCGGAGGACCTGCTTGGCTACCTGGTGATCCTTGGATTCCTGGGCGATCTCTAAGCTTTGCTGCTGATACAGCGTCGCCTTCTCCAGATCCCCCTGCACCTTATAGACGAGGCCCAGGTTATTCAGCGCGGCAGCCTCAGCCCGCTTGTCCTGAAGCTTGCGAGCGAGCATCAACGCCTTTTCTTGATAGGCGATCGCCTGATCCATCTGACCGAGGTGCCGAAACGCATTGCCCAATAATCCTAGCGCCTGACTTTCACTCCGAAAATCCTGAACATGGCCTGCCAACTCCAGCCGCTGTTGGGCATACTGCACCGCTTGTTCATAGTGCTTCAAGGCATAGCTGGCATTGCTCATCCCCCCCAGGGACTTGAGCACTCCCCCAATGTCTTCCAGGCTTTGGTACAAGGAAAGGGCTTGTTTAAACTGGCTTAAGGCTTCGGTAAACTGGCGGGTCTGTTGATAGTCCATCCCCTGCCGTAGGGATCGCTCCGCCTCATCACGCCGATGTTCTGCTTCAATATGGGCGATTGATTCCGTCCCCTGCAACTGGTGCAGCAAACGCAAGGCCGAGCGTCGCTCCCCGCCAGAGAAGTTGACCGTATTGCCTTCATATTGGTAATGAGCCGGGAAATTCATACTGACCCTCTTTGCCTCCCAAGGCTCTTGGCATCATTCCGACGGTAGAGACTTCCCCCAGGTAGAATAACAGATGTCACCCTAAGCTTGTTCCTGTCGCAGCACACTGGTGAGTGGAGCTTGCAAGGGGTAGCGATGGGTATCCTGCTAGCCACTAGTGCTGCCAGAGTACCCTGAAGCGACTGCGATGAGCATGAGGTTGCGCTTGGGCTGTACACTGGATAAGTGATTCTACTGAATAGGCTGTTGCCAATCGGGAAAGGAGCGCCTTGACGCGCGTTTGACTGCGCCCCAGCTCTGATCCCCGCTCTGGCTAGTATCAGCCATATCCTTGACCCATTGCCCCTCACCTAGCAGACACCGATAACCAACTTCTCTGTTTTAAGGTTACCCCGCTTAAGGGGTGATTACGTCCGTAGATCTCGCAAAGATTCCCTTAAATATTAAGATATCTTACAACACCTGTCCAACGCTCCTGTGATTTCATCTCCGTTTACGGCTGAACGCCTGCTCTTTACGCCTGCTAGCCCCGATCGCGCTGCTCTGCCGATCGTCTTTGCCTTCCCGAACACCTATAGTGTGGGTATTACCAGTTTGGGGTATCAGGGGGTGTGGGCGATGCTAGCCAGTCGCCCCGATGTTCAGGTCAGTCGTCTATTTACGGATGCCGCTGAATCGCTGCCCCGTTCGCCCCGGCTGCTGGGCTTTTCCCTGTCCTGGGAGCTTGACTACGCCAACCTGCTGGATCTGTTAACCCAACTGGCGATTCCGTTACAGAGTTGCGATCGCACGGCCATCCATCCCCTGGTGTTTGGGGGAGGCCCCGTGCTGACGGCGAATCCGGAACCCTTTGCCGATTTCTTCGATGTGGTGTTACTCGGGGATGGGGAAGTGCTGATCCCGGCGCTGATTGATGCTTACCAAGCCGTGCGTGGGGAATCCCGCGATCGTCAATTACACCACCTCGCCCAAGTGCCTGGCCTGTATGTGCCTAGTCTGTATGGCGTGACCTATGTCAGCCCCGACGGCCCGATCGCTCAGGTGACGCCGATCCATCCCGATATTCCAGCCCAAGTTGAAAAGCAAACCTATCGCGGCAATGCCCTCTTGGCTTCGACAGTCGTCACCCCCCTAGCCGCCTGGGAAAATATCTACATGGTCGAGGTGGTGCGCAGTTGCCCAGAAATGTGCCGCTTCTGTTTAGCCAGCTACCTGACGCTGCCGTTTCGGACCGCATCGGTGACCGAGAGCCTGATCCCGGCCATTGAACGGGGCCTACAAGTCACCGATCGCTTGGGCCTCCTGGGGGCCTCCGTTACCCAACATCCAGAATTTGATGCGTTACTGGACTACCTCGAGCGGCCTGAGTATGACCCGGTACGCCTCAGTCTGGCATCGGTACGCACCAATACGGTGACGGCGAAACTAGCCCGCACTCTGGTTAAACATGGGGCCAAGTCAATCACGATCGCCGTCGAAAGTGGTTCAGCGCGGCTTCGCCAAATTGTGAACAAGAAACTCGACAATGATGAGATCATCGCGGCAGCGGTGCAAGCCCAAGTAGGTGGCCTCGGTGGCCTCAAGCTCTATGGCATGGTGGGTATTCCGGATGAGGAGATGGACGATCTCGAACAAACGGTGGCGATGATGCTCAGCTTAAAGCAAGCGGCACCTGGTCTGCGCCTCACCCTCGGCTGTAGTACTTTTGTGCCGAAAGCCCATACGCCTTTCCAGTGGTACGGGGTTAATCCCCAGGCCGAGAAGCGCCTGCAATTTCTGCAAAAAAAACTACGCCCCCACGGTATTGATTTTCGTCCGGAAAGTTATAACTGGTCCGTGATTCAGGCGTTGATTGCCAGGGGTGATCGGCGTTTGGGTTGTTTATTAGAACGGGTGCGCCACTATGGGGACAGTTTGGGTAGCTACCGCCGTGCTTTCAAGGAACTGCGGGGACAGATTCCACCTCTGGAATGGTATGTGCATGAGCCGTGGTCTACTGACCAGATTCTCCCCTGGAGCCATCTACAGGGACCACTCCCGATCGGAACGTTGGTGAAGCATTTGCAGGTATCGGGGGTGGCTTTTTGATCGCAGTCAATATGATCGCAGTCAATTCCGACACACGAGCCATTGCTCAATCTGCTCTCCAAAAGTTTCGTAAGGTTGGTAGTAACGACTTTAGTCGTTGCGGGTTAGAGCCAGTACTGCCAATGTTGCCTGATCATTGCGCTGCACTAGCGTCGCCGTTCTTGCAGTTTGCGATAGACCGCCTTGAGATCCACCTGGTGCTTGGCTAGGGCTACCAGCGTGTGGTAGAACAAATCCGCAACCTCCCCAGCAATTTGCTCCGGATCATCGTCTTTGCAAGCCATCACGACCTCCGCCGCTTCTTCGCCCACCTTTTTGAGGATCTTGTTATCGCCCCCGGCCAGGAGCTTACAGGTGTAGGAGTCGGGGTGGGGGTGGTCGCGGCGATCGCAGATGACCTGAAACACTTGTGATAAGGTATCCGCTGGCGGTGGGGCAGTCGTGTCTTCGATTTGGTGGAAGCAGCTACGCTGCCCCGTGTGGCAAGCAATATCGCCAATCTGTTCGACCGTGACCAGGAGGGCGTCGCTATCACAGTCGTAGCGGATCGTTTTCACCTGTTGGATATGGCCGGAGGTCGCTCCTTTGGGCCACAGGGCCGATCGCGATCGACTCCAGAACCAGGTTTGTCCCGTTTCCAGGGTTTTTTGTAATGACTCCCGGTTCATCCAGGCCATCATCAGGACGGTGCCGTCGAGATAATCCTGCACGATCGCGGGGATAAGGCCCTGGTCGTTATAGCGAATGTGGTCGAGGGGAATGGCCGAAGCTAGGGAGACGGATGACATGCTTGCTGGGGATGATTCGCTGTATGGTGCGGCTAAGACGGTATCTTGGTGTTAAGGCAAGCCCTAATCGTCCAGATTCCTTTCAGCCTAATTACCATGCTAAAACTTTACGGTGCGGTTCGCAGTCGTTCGGCCATTGTGCAGTGGTACCTAGAGGAATACCAGATTCCCTACGAACAGGTGATGCTGGATATGCAGACGGGGGAGCATCGCCAACCTGCCTATTTAGCCATTAACCCGATCGGCAAGGTGCCCGCGATCGTCGATGACGGTTTCATCCTCTGGGAGTCGGGCGCAATTCTGCTCTACCTGGCGGAAAAATATGGCCATCTCCCCACGACCTTACCGGAACGGGCGATCGCGACCCAGTGGGTGCTCTATGCTAACGCGACCCTCGGCCCCGCCCTGTTTATTGAGGCCAATCGAGAACGTGAAATTCCCAAGCAGTTGCCGGCGCTCGATCGCATTCTGGCCCAGCAGCCCTTCTTGTTGGGTGAAGCGTTTAGTGTGGTGGATGTGGCCGTGGGCTCCATGCTGATCTATGGCATCACCTTGCTGAAGTTGGATTTTAGTCCTTATCCAGCGATCGTCGATTATGTGACCCGCCTAGCGGAACGGCAACAACGGGCACTGAACGGATAGGGCCGCGATCGCGTACACACTAGGAGACTGACGAGAGATGCTCTTTATTACCAACCGGGTCTTTAACGAGGGACCCACCCCCCTTACGCAAAATGGCACGTTCCAAATCCCGCGATCGCTCACCTTTGCCCTGCAAAATAATCAAGCAGAACAGTCGGTTTATTTCTGTCAGCGACGACGCGAAAATGATTATCGGGAAATTGGCAATCGTGCCTTCTTTACTGCCATCAAGGAAAGCCCGGTGGAGCAGATTTTAATCTACATTCACGGTTTCTCCAACTTTCCAGAATCGGCAATTTTCCGGAAAACGGCTGAACTACAACGCTTGTTTAATCAAAAATCACCCAATGCCGTATTGGTGATCCCGATCATTTGGCCTTGTGGTAATAACGTAGGGCTGGTGCGGGATTATTTTGACGATCAGAAGTCAGCCGACGCCAGTGATATTGCCTTTATGCGCCTACTGGAAAAATTCCTGGACTGGCGACAGCAGAATAGTACCCTCCAAAACCCATGCCTGAAGTGGATCAATGTTCTCGCCCATTCAATGGGGAATCGGGTGTTGCGGGGTGCCCTCAGTCGGGCGGCAGGTTATTACCAAGTGGGGGGGATTCCCCAGATTTTTCGCAATGTGTTTATGGCAGCGGCAGATGTGATGAATGAGGCCCTCGAACCCGGTCAGGAAGGCCAACATATTCCAGATGCCGCCCGGAATGTGGTGGTTTACTACGCAGCCGATGATTTAGCCTTGCGGGCCAGTAAGGTGGCCAATGTGGGGAATATGATTGCCTCGCGCCGATTGGGGCATACGGGACCGGAACGGATGGCGGTGGTGCCCCGTAATGTCTATGCGATCGACTGCGATGATTTCAACAATCGCTACGATTCCCCGACGGGACATGGCTATTTTGGTGCGGACCCCAGTGGTGCCCCCGGTTTGTTGTTCGATCACATGTGGGAGTGTATCCGCACCGGGCGGGTGCCCATGAATCCAGCCAATGCGCGGACCACGATCTTGAATAGCCGCTTCTGGCTCTAACCTGTGCATGGTTGACCGGGTAAGCATTGGAGGATAGGCGGCTCTGTCTCAACGCGGGGGTTTCCTGGCTGCCCCCTGCTTCTGCCCACGTCCCTAGGGCGATCGCGTAAATAGCTGAAAGAAAAGTAAAAATTCTTCCATACCGCGCCAATTGTCTGGATAATCCTTCTATTAGCGCTATCCCAATTTGGAATTCTGCCTGTTGATCAATGACTTTGCTGATCACCGTATGACCTTGGCCCATTAACCCATCCATGTTGCTAGCGTGTTGGTGCTGGTGTCCACCCTCCCATCGCTAGCTCCCCCGGCAACCAATGGAGGGTGGGACGAAATGGCTACCTGTTGATTGTGACCTACCATTGCGTCTAAAAACTGTGTCGAAAAACGGACCCATTTATCCTGGAGACTCTGCATGAGCAAGTACGATTTCGTCATTGTGGGGGCAGGGGCGGCTGGCTGTGTGCTGGCAAACCGCCTGAGTGCAGACGAGAATATCAAGGTCTTATTACTGGAAGCGGGTCCCCCCGATCGGGATGTCAATATCCACAGCATGGATGGGTTTACAAAACTGTGGGGGTCCGATCTCGATTGGCAATTTATGACCACGGATCAACCCGCTCTGGGCGATCGTCAAATTTTGATTAACCAGGGGCGCGTGATTGGGGGCAGTTCGGCCATCAATGCCATGATGCATGTGCGGGGCAATCCACGTAATTTTGATTATTGGAATTACCTGGGCAACGAAGGCTGGAGTTATGCCGATGTGTTGCCCTATTTGAAAAAGATTGAGGACTTTGAGGGCGGCGAGTCGGACTACCACGCCACGGGTGGACCGATGAGTGTGCGCTATTGCCCTGATCCCGACTGTCGATCGGAACCCTTTCAACAGGCAGCGGTTGAAGCTGGCTTTGCGGGTCCCCACTGGGATTACAACGGTCCCCAACAGGAGAATGGCGCTGGGTATCTGCAATTTAATGTTACCCAGGATGGCCAACGCCACGGGGCTGCGGATGCCTATTTGACCCCCATTAAGTCGCGCTCGAATCTCACCATTAAATCCAATGCGATTGTCACCAAAGTATTGATGAAAAATGGCAAGGCGATCGGGGTGGAATACCAACAGAAAGGAAAGCCCCATACAGTTAAAATTAATCGGGAAGTGATTCTTTGTGCAGGGGCATTTGTCACGCCCAAAATTTTAATGCTATCGGGGATTGGACCAGCCGACACGTTGCGATCACATGGGGTTGACGTTGTGGTGGATCTACCCGGTGTCGGCCAAAATCTCCAGGATCACCTGCAATTGCCGGTGGTTTATCGCTCCCAGGTCGAGTTGCCCAATACGAAACTGCTGACGGGAAATGTGATTTTCATCCGCACCCGCGACGGGATGAGTGCCGCCCCCACCGATCTGCAACTCAATTTCACCCCAGCAGCTCCGGGTCCCCTGTTGCCGGTCCTGCCCGACTTTGGTGGTCCCGTTTGTATCTTCCTGCCGATTTTGATTCAACCCCAAAGTATTGGGT
This sequence comes from Coleofasciculaceae cyanobacterium bin_20, assembly GCA_037445115.1. Classification (GTDB taxonomy): domain Bacteria; phylum Cyanobacteriota; class Cyanobacteriia; order B231; family B231; genus Trichothermofontia. The sequence continues at coordinate 13,246 of JBBILC010000064.1, read as the reverse complement.
CCGTAAGCCTGCGATCGGCGGTTCCCGATGATCCGCCTGTGATCAATCCCAACTATCTGCAATGTCAGACGGATGTAGACGTGTTCAAAAAAGCCTTGGAAATTATCCGAGCGATCGCCCACACTTCGGCCTTCACGTCGGTCTATGCTGGCGAAATGGTGCCCGGTGACATGGACCTGGAAACCTACATTCGGGGGAATGTGTCTACTCTCTGGCATCCGGCGGGAACCTGTAAGATGGGACGAGATGCCCTCGCGGTGGTCGATCCCCAACTGCGGGTCTATGGGGTCGAAGGCCTGCGAGTTGGTGATGCCTCGGTGATGCCGGCAGTGACCAGTGGTAACACCCATGTGCCGGTGTTGATGATTGCGGAGAAATTAGCGGATCTCATCCGATCGGGTGATTAAGCTTTTCCGAAACTGTGCGATCGTGGCTTGATTTCTAGAATGGGTACTTTAACGTTGACAAGGAAGCTATGAAAAACGTTCCCGATACCGCTCTCGGTAAAATGTACCGCGAACACATCGAGTTAATCCTGAAAAAGGATATCGAGGGTCTGCTGGGTCAGTATGCTGAGGATGCAATTTTGATCAGCAGTTTTGAGAAGACGCCCAAGTATTTCCAGGGCCATGAAGAACTGAAAAAACATTTCGATGGCATTTTGGGGATTGAGGATTTAGAAACGGAAATTGCTTTTTGGGCTGAAACGGAAAATCCTACAACGCTGATGGTGACTGAGATTATTACCCTGACAGCGGGAGGTCAAAAGGCCAATATGCGATTTGCGGATAGCTGGGTGCTGGAAGATGGCAAGATCAAAATCCATTTTGCCGGGATGGTTCAATATCCGGATGGTTCGTTGGCCTAGGATTTCTCTAAAGTTCTTAGCTTCCTTGTGTCAATTCAGGGATGTGCTAGGAACCACTAAGGCACCAAGTACACTAAGGGCCACCAAGAGTTGACTTTTATAGTTTCCTTGGATCGCCAGTTGATTTGCTCCAAGTTGATTTATCCCAAGAGGAATTAGTCATGTCCGATCCCGTTCTGAATGCTGTCAACAACTTCTACATTGCCTACAACGAAAATAAGCTGGAATTGCTCGATGAAACCCTTGCGCCGGGATATGTTGCCCATGTCAACACTGCCGAAATTGATGGGGCCGAGTCAGCTAAGGGCTTTATGAGCCATTTCCTGACCACCTTCCCCGATGCCCATTACAACGTCCATGATCTGATTCGCAGTGCCGACGGCGATAAGGTCGTCACCCGCTGGACCTGTACGGGCACCCATCAGGGAGCCTTTGCCGGTATTGAACCCACGGGAAAATCAGTCACCATGATTGGGATTACAATCTTCAAGATTGTCGATGGCAAAATTGCGGAACTCTGGGGCAACTGGGATGTCGCCGGACTCTTGGGCCAGTTGAAGGGTTAATGATCGGGCGAATTGGCTAGCCGTCTGTCAGGCTTAATTGGGCCGGTTGGGTCGCACTGTGTTTGACCCAACCGAGCTAGTGAATGTGTTGGGTCTCGCAAACGCGACACCAACCTACAATCCCCCCAACGATCAGAATGACGGAGCACTAACCCCAAACAGGCGGGACATCTCCAAATCGCAGCACCATTTTCGCCCTAACTACTACACTCGCCCCACCCTGCTGGTATTTCTTCAGGCATTTTTTATAAAAATTATCAATCTTCCGGAATTGGCACTGTTAGATTGAGCGTGAGGTCAGTGTGGCAACTCGCAATACACGTATTCGGAGGCGTAAGGCGTGAGACTCCAGGGTAAAAAAATTGCCGTTTTGCTTGAAAGTGATTTTTATGAACCAGAAATCTGGTACTACCAGCGGCGGTTTCCAGAGGAGGGGGCCGAAGTTCACTTCCTCTCTCGCCTTTGGGGCCAACCCAGTTTGACCTTTAAGGGACACGAATTTTCGGCCCCGTTTGAGTGTCACGAAAGCTTTGAAGATATGGATGATGAACAGTTACGCAGTTATGCGGCCATTATCGTCCCAGGGGGTATGGTCTCCGATCGCCTGCGCTATAGCGAAGATGTCAATAAACTGCCCCCGGCTACCCAGTTTCTCCAACGTGCCTTTGCCGAACGGGGAATTCTCAAGGGTATTATTTGTCATGGGATGTGGTTAGTGGCCTCGGCACCGGAGTTGGTTCGAGGGCGCAAGGTCGTGGTCCACAATAACCTGGTGGGGGATGCCCGCAATATGGGGGCTATTTACACCGATCAAGATGTGGTGGTTTGGCAGGATTTGGTCACGGGACGCACAGCGGGGCACTGTCATTTATTTGCCCGCAAAATTATTGATATTCTGGCCGATACCAGCCAAAATACAAACGGTCAAGGGATGCCCGCCCTCGCCCCCCAAGCCAGTAGTCATTTGATCTCGGCAGGTTAAGTGATCTCGACGGGTTAAGACCTGTCGAACTGGGTTGACTGCTATTTTTCAGGCCCAGTATTTTATTCCTCTACCCGGTTCGCTTGCATTTTACCTGCATTTCCCCCTGCCTGTTTCACTGGCATTATTGATTTAGCCTTTTCTGGATTTGACGCAAGGAGCAGACCCTCAATGGCCGCATTAGAATTTTCACAAGTTGCCCTCACCTGCAAAGATCCGATCGCAACTGAAAAGTTTTACACTAAGCACTTTAATTTCAAGCGAGCGCGAGTCGCCCCCCTGCCCGATGGCGATCAGATTGTGTTTATTAAACTTCAGGGCAGCGAATTTTATTTTGAATTGTTCCAAGCGAAGGAGGCGTCCCCGGTTCCCCCGCCCATTAACGATGGTCCCCAATATCCTGCTGTTCGACAATTGGCGTTCAAAGTGGATGATGTCGATGCCAAGCTTGCCGAAATGGGGGATGATGCCAAAATCACTCTGGGTCCCTTCAATTTTGATGACTATATTCCTGGCTGGCGCACCGTTTGGATTAGTGATCCCGACGGCAATATTGTAGAAATTAGCCAGGGTTTTACGGATCAAGAGAATCCACCGCCGTTGGAAGCCTAATCAAAACCCGTGGGGGTAGGTCTTTTTCCTACCGGTGACTATGCTGGGCGGGTTAATGCAGTTTATCTGTTTCCCGCGAGTTTTTCTTACAACCCGCCCCTACGAGGTTGACCGTATGAGATTAACCGAACCCGATTGATCGAACCCGATTCACTGAACTAGCTTTACCGATCGCTCGGATATCCCCCGTTTCTTGCCCATCTACCCTTAATTTACTAAGGAGTCTTTCCCTATGACGACGGTCCAGTTTCCCTTTTCTGACACGATCGCCGGTTACGTGACCCAGTTTGATCAGGCCAGCGATCGCTTTGGCTTGAAAACGTCGGATGGGCGGGAATTCCAGTTGGCCCTGAGTCCGATGACCTTTGCCAAGTTGGTGCAGAACCTGGATGAACCCTACCCCGATGCCACGGGTTCCATGCGATCGATGCTAGTGCCGGGTCGCTATCTCTTCGCCTATGGGGTGTTTTATCCCGACAGCGAAGTTTTTGAGTGCAAGCAAATTGTTTTTGTGGGGCGCACCGAAAAGGACTTTGTGTTTGAGCGGCCTAGTTGGTGGGTCGAGCAGGTGGCATCCCTGGCGAATTTTTACCTGAAGGCCCAATTTGGGGGCGGAGAAATTGACTACCGCGAGTACCGCACCTCCCTAACCCTATCGGGGGAAAAACTCCTCGACAACTTCCGGCAGGAAACCGATACGATTTCGCGTCTGGTTTATGGGTTTGCCACCGCTTATTTGATGACCGGGGACGATCGCTTCCTGGAAGCCGCTGAAAAAGGCACCGAATACCTGCGTGCCCACATGCGCTTTGTGGATTTAGACGAGGGCATTGTCTACTGGTACCACGGCATTGACGTGAAAGGCGATCGCGAACAAAAGATCTTCGCCTCGGAATTTGGGGATGACTACGACGCAATTCCGGCCTACGAACAAATCTACGCGCTCGCGGGTCCGATCCAAACCTACCGCGTCACCGGCGATCCCCGCATCCTCAGCGATGCCGAACTGACGATCAAACTCTTTGACGACTTCTTCCTGGACAAGAGCGAATACGGCGGCTACTTCTCCCACCTTGATCCCGTCACCCTTGATGCCCGCAGCGACTCCCTAGGGGCCAACAAGGGAACCAAAAACTGGAACTCTGTGGGTGACCATGCCCCTGCCTATCTGATTAACCTTTGGCTGGCGACAGGGGAAGAGAAGTACGCCAAGATGCTCGAATATACCTTCGACACGATCGAGGCCCGCTTCCCCGACTACGAGCACAGCCCCTTCGTCCAAGAGCGCTTCTACGAAGACTGGTCCCACGACACCACCTGGGGTTGGCAGCAAAATCGCGCCGTCGTCGGCCACAACCTCAAGATTGCTTGGAACCTGATGCGCATGAACAGCCTCATGGCCAAGGATAAATACGTGGCCCTGGCGGAGAAGATCGCCCAAATTATGCCTGACGTGGGCAGTGATCAACAGCGGGGCGGCTGGTACGACGTGGTGGAACGACTGCTGGAACCGGGCCAAAAACACCATCGCTTCGTCTGGCACGATCGCAAAGCCTGGTGGCAACAGGAACAATCGATCCTGGCCTACTACATCCTGACGGGTGTCCTGGGCAACGACGAATACCTGCGACTGGCCCGTGAAGCCGCCGCCTTCTACAACGCCTGGTTCCTGGACACCTCCGATGGAGGGGTTTACTTCAACGTCTTGTCCAACGGGTTACCCTACCTAGCCGGGGGCAACGAACGCGGTAAAGGCAGTCACTCCATGAGCGGCTACCACTCCACCGAACTCTGCTATCTCGCCGCCGTCTACAGCAACCTATTGCTGAACAAACAGCCAATGGACTTCTACTTCAAGCCCCGTCCCGATGGCTTCCCCGATCGCATCCTGCGCGTCTCCCCCGACATCCTCCCCGCTGGCAGCATCAAAATCGGCCAATGCTGGATCGATGACGAACCCTACAGCAACTTTGATGCCGATGCGTTAACGGTCAACCTGCCCAGTAGCGATCGTTCCCTCCGTGTTAAGGTGCAAATCGTCCCTGTATAACCAACCCTTAACCCCCCAGAAAGCCAGAACCCCTAGACCCCCTTCAAGCGGCAGATCCTTTGTGTTTCTTCGTGCCCTTCGGGTCTTGGTGGTTCAAGCTTTCCTCAAGTCAGTAGCTACCCAGCCCTAAACGACGATCGTTACGTTGGTGAAGGAGAGACCCCAATGGATATCCAAGTCAAAGAAACCCAAGGCATAACCGTGGCCACCGTCAGTGGTGATGTCGATGGCAGCACCGCCGCCACCCTCCAGGAGCAGATCCTCCCCCTCGCCCAAGCGGGCAGCAAGATTCTGCTAGACATGAGCGCCGTGCCCTATATGTCCAGTGCGGGCCTGCGGATGTTGCTATCGCTGTACCGCAAAGCCACCAGCGTCGATGGCAAACTCGTCCTCGTGGGCCTATCGGAAGAAATCCTCGATACCATGTCCATCACCGGATTCCTGGACTTCTTCACCACCTGTGACACCGTAGATGCTGGGATGGCCGCATTGCAGTAAGCAGTTGCCGTAAGGAAGACAAAACCAATGGAACGGGTTGACATTCATCCAACACACCAACACGGTAACTTCAAACTGCGGGTAGGGCGTCCCTTACCCTTTGGGGCCACCCTGGTACCAGGCGGTGTGAATTTTTCCATTTTTTCGAGCGTCGCCACCGGTTGCACCCTGGTGTTATTCGAGCGCCACGCCCTCAAGCCAATGGCCGAAATTCCCTTCCCCGAAGAGTTTCGCATTGGCAATGTGTTCGCCATGATCGTCTTCGGGCTGGACTACGAAAACATTGAGTATGGCTACCGGATTGACGGCCCCTATGATCCCCCCGCTGGTTTCTGGTGTGATCCCAAGCAGATTGTCATGGACCCCTACGCCCGGGTGATTGGCGGTCGAGACGTGTGGGGCAAAACACCCAATTGGGATGATCCCTACCAGCATCGCGCCCGTGTGGCCTTTGATGACTTTGACTGGGAGAACGATCGCCCCCTGGAAATCCCCCCAGAGGATCAGATCATCTATGAAATGCACGTGCGCAGTTTCACTCGCCATGCGTCTTCAGGGGTCAAACATCCCGGTACCTTTGCCGGCATTATCGAGAAAATTCCCTACTTGAAGGAATTAGGCGTCACCTCGATCGAACTCATGCCCATTTACGAGTTCGACGAATTTGAAAACTCGCGCCCCAGCCCCACCACTGGCGAAACCCTCTATAACTATTGGGGCTACAGCACCGTTGGCTTCTTCGCCCCCAAAGCCGGGTATGCCGCCACCGGCAAATTTGGGATGCAGGTGGATGAGGTTAAGAATCTCGTTAAACAACTGCACAAACACGGGATTGAAGTCATCCTGGATGTTGTGTTTAACCACACCGCCGAAGGTAACGAAAAAGGTCCTGTGATCTCCTTCCGAGGGATCGATAACAAGACCTACTATATGCTGACCCCAGAGGGCTATTACTTCAACTTCAGCGGTTGTGGCAATACGTTGAACTGTAATAACCCGATCGTCCGCAATATCGTTCTCGATTGTCTCCGCTACTGGGCGGCGGAATACCACATCGACGGCTTCCGGTTTGACCTGGCCTCCATCCTGGGTCGGGACCCCTGGGGTGCCCCCCTATCCAACCCTCCCCTGTTGGAGTCCCTCGCCTTTGACCCCATCCTGGCCCGTTGTAAACTCATTGCCGAAGCCTGGGATGCCGGGGGCCTGTACCAAGTCGGCACCTTCCCCGCCTTTGGTCGCTGGGCGGAGTGGAATGGGAAATATCGCGATACCGTTCGTCGTTTTCTTAAGGGTGATGGCGGCACGATCGGGGACATGGCCCAACGGCTCCAAGGTTCCCCCGATCTGTACGCAATGGCTGGTCGCGCCCCCGCCACCTCCATTAACTTCATCACCGCCCACGACGGCTTCACCCTCTATGACCTGGTGAGCTATAACAGCAAACACAACGAAGCCAACGGCGAAAATAACAACGACGGCGGCAACGACAACGAAAGCTGGAACTGCGGCATCGAAGGCGAAACCGATGATCCCGGTATTATCGCCCTACGTCAACGTCAAATACGGAACGCAATGGCGATGCTCCTGGTCAGCCAGGGTGTTCCCATGATCCTCATGGGGGATGAAGTCGGACGGACCCAGTACGGGAATAACAACACCTACTGCCACGACAACGACCTCAACTGGCTCGACTGGGGGCTGTTGCAGAAAAATGCCAACCTATTCCGGTTTGTCAAACACTGCATTGCCTTCCGGCGTGCCCACCCCGTCCTGCGCCACCGGGAGCATTTCCGCAACCACGACTACATGGGCAGCGGTTACCCCGACATTAGCTGGCACGGTACCCAAGCATGGCACGCAGACTGGTCCCCTACCAGCCGCGCCTTGGCCTTCATGCTCTGCGGCAAACACGCCAAAAACGGCAGCGCCCCCGACGATTTCATCTATGTCGCGATGAATATGTACTGGGAAGCCCTCTGGTTTGAACTGCCCCTGCTTCCTGTCGGTCTTCAGTGGCACGCTTTTGCCAACACGGGTGTCGCGGCCCCCGGCGATAGCTGCGAACCAGGCCAAGAACCCGTCCTCGCCGACCAAAAGGGCCTGCTCCTCGGCGATCGCACTGTGGCCATCCTCGTTGGGCGCTAATCCCCCCAAACCCAAAGACCTTTAGATTCCCTAGATCCGCGATCGGCCTCCCCCGTTCATTCAGCCCCCACCGACCGTCTAAAATCTAAAATCCAAAATCCCCCCTCATTCACACCTACCACAAGAAGGATAAACCTATGGCTTTCAGCACGACGATCACCACCGCAGGCGACACGGCCACCATTACCCTCAGCGGTGAATTGGATGCCAGTTCTGCCCCCCAGTTCAAGGCCGAAGTTGAGGAAGCAGCGAGCCAAGGCGCGAAAAAACTGGTCTTGATGATGCAGGATCTGGACTATATGGCCAGTGCAGGTCTGCGGGTGTTGATCTTCGCGAAACAGAAGATGGGAGCCGACACCGATATCTATCTGGTGGGAACCCAGGAATTGGTCAAGGAAACGATCGAAAAAACTGGCTTCGATCAAAGCGTCTACATGGTGGATACCTACGAAGGCTAACCCAGGGGATGAGGACCGTGGGGAAGGCAAAAGGTAGAAGGTCAAAGGTCAAAAAACACTGCTTACTGCCATCATTGCCGCCGAGTCCAGTTCGGACAGGAATCCCACCCGGCTGCTCCGATCTCTGGGCTGTTAGGTCTTCAGCAAAAACGGGAATGCTAAAGTTAACCCTCCTGGGCATTGCTACCCAGGAGGCTGATAACGGCAAGTCTTCCCTTCGGTTAACGCTCCGATGCATAGGAGAGACCTTCTGTGCAAACGTGAGACTTACCGTGTATTCGCAGGGTCGCAAACTCGCAAAATAGACCAATTGCCTGTCCATTCCCAGCAAGCGCTGGGATGCTAGGACAAATCGCACCGTCATTCGCAGGGCGATCGCGGTTTTCCCATAGGATGCACTGTCATAGACAATGGCAATCGGTCTATTTCTTTTTTCGTTCCGTCAATACCCTTTATTCCTGACGAAGCAGCAATGGAACCTTTATCAGTACCCGGTGTTCTAGACTCGCTCGGCGAAATTGCGAGTTATGTCATGACCGCCGCTAAAGAAGTGGGTCTAGAGAAGAAGCCTGCCTACAACCTGCGGCTAGCCGTCGATGAAATTGCGACCAATATTATTGTCTATGGGTACAAGGGAGGGGATGCCGACCAGTCGATCGTGGTCCATGCGGAAATTGATGACCAATCCCTGACCGTCATTCTCGAAGATACCGCTCCCAAGTTTGACCCAACCCAGCAGGAATTACCAGACGACGAGGATCTCAGCCAACCGATGGAAGACCGCCCGATTGGTGGGTTGGGAGTGTATTTAGCCGTGCAGGGTGTGGATCAGTTCCAATATCAGCGGCTACAAGACAAAAATCGCAACATTTTTGTGGTTAACAAAAGCCCCACCGCTTCTTGACTTTCCAGACATTCCCCTGGCTGTTTTATTCTGCCCTCACCCATAGGTTCCCATGACGTTTGTGATTGATTCTTTGCTGGTTGTTGATACCGATGAGCCTAGTCAGGCCCAGTTGCTGCAATGCTTAGCTGATTTATGGTATCAGGCGATCGCAGTGACTGATCCGGCCACGGCCTTGGCCCAGATGGAACAACGGCCACACATTCCCGTGCTGTTAAACCTAACCACCAGTGCGGCGATCGCCCTGCCCCTGTTAAATCAACTCCAGGCAACGCCGAAACTGGCCTTTACCCCGGTGATTCTTTTAGGCACAGCCGATACCCTGGCTAAGCTGGAATGGGATCTGACCCCCAACGTGGTGGACTATCTCACCGAGGCGATTGCTACCCCCGCGTTTGCAACTCGCCTACGCTTCACCGTGGCACGGCTCCAGGTGCAGCAGCAGCAAGCCGAACAAGCATGGCAAACCCAATCCTTATTCCAAAACCTGATTGACAATCTTCCCCTAGCCGTATTTTGGAAGGATCGGCAGTCGGTTTATCTGGGCTGTAATCAAAATAATGCGGAGATTCTGCGACTGGATTCCCCAGCCGATCTGGTGGGCAAGACGGACTATGATTTACACCTATCGGCGGATGTCGCCCGCCTGTTTCGTGAACTCGATCAACAGGTGATGCAGGCGGATACCCCCCAGTGTTCGATTGCCGAGGAGATGGAGCAGCCGGATGGTCGCCATGCCTATACCACCAGCAAGATTCCTTTCCACGATCGTTGGGGCAATGTGGCGGGAATTCTCGGTATTTGTGAAGATATCACCGCCCGCAAAAAGGCCGAAGAGGCCCTGCGGGAAACGGAAAAGTACGAGCGGGATGTGCACATTGGTCGCCAAATTCAGGCGGACTTTTTCCCCAAGATTCTCCCTAACCTACCCGATTGGGAGGTCGCGTTTCATTTTTCCCCGGCCCGTGAAGTCGCGGGCGATTTCTACGACACCTTCCCCTTGATTCACGGGTGGGCTGGCTTTGTGATTGCCGACGTGTGCGATAAGGGGGTCGGGGCCGCGTTGTTTATGGCCTTGTTCCGGAGTTTGATTCGATCGTTCACCGAAACCAATACCTCCATCACCTGGGATGAAGTCATCTACTACGCCGATGACAAGCCCTTAATAGAAGGTGCCCAGCGGCGACGGCGGCAGCGAGCTTCCCCCTCGATCGGGGAAACCGCCCTCACCAAGGGGATTGGCCTCACCAATAACTACATCGCCACCACCCACAGCGAAACCAATATGTTCGCGACGACGTTTTTCGCCGTATTGGACCCGGCAACGGGCATCCTAAAATATATCAATGGGGGCCATGAACCCCCTTTCATCCTGGGGCGGGAGGGGACAATCAAATGTCGGCTCAAGCGCACGGGGCCAGCCGTGGGGATGATCCCCAACGCCAAATTTAAGGTCGAGGAAATCCAACTGGAGCCGGGAGATACACTCATTGCCTATACGGATGGGGCCACCGATGCCCGGACCCCTCGTGGAGAATTGTTCTCGGAAAAGCGCTTGATCAGCGTGATCGAAGAGGGCTATGCCCCCGTGGGCCGCATTCTCGATCGCATCGTTACCCGTTTGCGTAACCACATTGCGGATGCGGGTCAATTCGATGACATTACAATGTTGGGGGTGCAATGGTCACCCGCGACTCCTAAGGCATAGGCAAGAGGAATAGGGCATGAGTTTCGGCCTCCTGGATGTGTTCTGGATTGTCTTCTGGATTTTTGTTGTCTTGATCGCACTTCAGCCCGTTTTACAGCGACGGGGTATTGAGTTTTTGCGCTATCAAGCGATCCAGGAGTTTGAAAAACAGCGGGGGAGCCGGGTGATTTTGCTGATTCACCGCCAGGAATCGATTAACCTCTTGGGAGTACCCCTATCCCGCTTCATTAGTATTGAGGACTCGGAACAAATCCTGCGGGCAATTCGCCTCACACCGCCGGAAATCCCGATTGACCTGATCCTACACACCCCTGGGGGGTTGGTCCTAGCCACGGAACAAATTGCGCGGGCTTTGATTCGCCATCCCTCGAAGGTAACAGTATTTGTGCCCCATTACGCCATGAGTGGCGGCACGATGCTGGCCCTAGCAGCAGACGAAATCATCATGGATGAAAATGCGGTTTTGGGTCCGGTTGATCCGCAATTGGGGAATTTCCCCGCAGCCAGTATTCTCAAGGTTCTGGAAGAAAAACCGATCAGTGATATCGATGATCAAACCCTGATCATGGCTGATATCTCGCGCAAAGCCATGCAACAAGTCCAGGCATTTGTGCGCACCCTGTTACTGGATGAAATCCCGCGTCGGAAGATCCCCTTGGATAAAATCGAAGGGGTGGTAGAAGAACTGACCACGGGTAAAATTACCCACGACTGTCCCATCCCGGCGGAAAAGGCTTTGGCGCTGGGGTTACCCATCACGACGGGTTTACCCCGCAGTATTTATAACCTGATGGATCTCTATCCCCAACCCAGCAATCGACGGCCCAGTGTGCAATATATTCCCACGACCTACGAGCCGGATGTGATCAAATAGTAGGGCTGGGGTCATGGGGTTTGCTCTGTTGGTTCCGATCGGCAGCGGATTGTCCGTCAAACTTGGTGGCTAATACCCACCGCGCAGGCTTAGGCAAGTCCTAGAATCAGTCGATCCACAAATGGAATGTGGGATAGCCGTCCCGGCTGTCGCAATGGCAGGCAAGTGTCTACCCCACGATTATTTTTCTTCGCGTAGGGTCTCCGTAGGAGAATCGCCTGAGAACCGTAGAATACGGAAAGTATCGGTTGTCTTAGGGATACCCGTCATGCCCTCCCTTGATCTACAAACTCTACAAGCCTTTCACTTGACCCTGCCCCCGACACAGGATGGCCTCCCCTACGATGACGGCGTGCCAATGGAGAGCCAGCGTCACAAATTACAAATGGACCTGCTCATTGATGCCCTCATACCCTGGTTGGATGCCAGAGAGGATGGCTACGTTGGCTAGGTTGCCTGCTCGTGACGGGCGATCGCAATGGCGAGATAGCGGCTGGCCCCATACAGCGCGATCGCCAGTCCGGCAAAGCCATACCCCCGCACAGTGGGGTCTGGGATCAAACTAAATAGGGTAGGCATCAGGCTTTGGGCTAGAAACGCCGTATAGAAAATATAGGGGAGTGACACATGGCCACACTGACGTTGGAGCAGGCCAAAGACGATCGCAAATGTGGGGCCATACACGACTGCTGCCACCACAAACCCTAGACCCAAGCTCGGAACCAGGGTTGCCGCGATCGCCAGTGCCCCCATTAACGACAACTGCTGCAACCGTAATAAGGGCAGGGGATTGACCCACTGGGCCAGCACCAGTCGCCCAATGGTTAGGCCCCCCCAGTACAACGACAGGATTAAATTACTCCAGACGCTTGCCCATCCCTGGGCATTCAAGTAGATCCCACTCCAGGTACCCATCGCCCCTTCTACGCCAATGTAGAGAAATATCACCCATAAAAACGGTAGGGCGCGTCCCCAGGGCATCCGATCGGTCTGGGGTGAAAAATTGGCGACCGGAGGGGCTTGCCATGCTAACCAGGCTGCTAGGAGCGCCACCAGTGCCATCAGGAGCGTTACCCAACGCCAAGAGAAAAACACCGCTAGCAGGGGTGTACTCAAGGCTCCAATGCCAAACGGCGCATTCGCCAAACTGAGAAACGTAATCCCCCGATCGGCGTGTAACTCTCCCACCAGGCTATTGCTCTGCAAGGTCAGCACACTATCCCCCAACCCCATTACCAGGGCCGCCAACACCACTCCCCCAAACCCCTGCATCTGACTCGCAAAGACCAGGGCCAACCCAATCGCCAAAAACGCGCTGCCGAGTAAGGGATGTCGCCGCGATCGCCGTGCGGTTAGCGTCAGCCCCGTGATCCCCCCCACCATAAATGCCATATAGTACAGCCCGATATTGACCTGCCCTGCGCCAAAACTGGCTTGCCACTGCAAGAGGAACGCCCCCGGTGAGGCAATCATCAGGCCGTGGAGCAACAGGCCCACAAAGCCAGCGAGGGTGAAGCGGAGTTTAGGCGATAAATGGGGCATGGGAGTCGGGAGTGGGGAGTGGGGAGTGGGGAGTCGGGA
>JBBILC010000063.1:0-28215 GCA_037445115.1 Coleofasciculaceae cyanobacterium bin_20 | reverse complement strand
GATTAGTGTGTCTATTTTTAGAAAATAAAATCTTAAGATTCAACACTTCTGGCTTGCCTCAATTAACCGAGGTTACCTTGTCGTATTAGTTGATAATGGCCCCTGGACACGGTGAAGACAGCCCTTTTCCCCTGAGTGAGGTACAGGCAGGGTGCTTGAGCGACTTGTTCACCGGATGCGAGTGTTCTTCGGTAGATGGGATAACACAGTTAAAGCGACCATTTTTCAAAGCAACCATTCCATTAATGTCTAACCGGGGAGTCAATCTCGGCGGCAACTGGTCAACTTGATGGGTAAAACGGCTTGCAATTCGCTAACAATCGGTTATGCTAGAGAAACACAACGCGGGGTAGAGCAGCCTGGTAGCTCGTCGGGCTCATAACCCGAAGGTCAGTGGTTCAAATCCGCTCCCCGCCACCAAACTAAATTAAAACAATAGCGAAAAGGTTTGAGTGCAGAAGCATTCAGCCCTTTTTGCTGTCTAGGGACATACATCCTGTTGCGGGGATCTTCCTGATTGGCTGACAAAACTCGAACCGCCCTCACCCTAACCCCTCGCCCAGAGCGGGCGAGGGGCTTTTGAAGCAGGTTTTGGGATGGAAGTCCCTTCGCCACTAGTGGGCGAAGGGACTTAGGGATGCGGGAAAAAGATTTGTCAGTCAACCAGTGGGATCTTCACCACATCCGTTAGCCCCTTGACATCTGCTTCCCTACCCAAATCCATCGCCTGCTGAGAGCCAGTCCCGCGATTCAATAGACTGTACCAAACCGTATCAGGTTCTACAATTTTGCCCGTTCCCCTCCTGTTAACTTGATAACACTTCTCTGCCTCCTGGTATTTTCACGGACCTGTCTACTCCTGTTACGGTATTCTCCTCTGCCCTCATCCCGGCAAGATATACCTGTGGGGGACCGAGAAGCACCTTCCCCTAAGGCAACCTTGAGTCTGGCTCTGGGGTTGTTTCGTCGGTATGCACTGAATGTCGGGCTGTCATGGACCAACATTTGGGTGGGCTACTAGTGGTTTAAGGAGTCTGATCAGCGTGAGTAATTCGAGATTGATGAATCTGTCGCGTCGGCAAGTGGTACGGGGGTTATTAGCGGCGGCAGCCTTTGGCACGGCCACAAAATTTGGGACCGGCTGTAGCGCGCCCCCCACAACGCCAACGGGCAGCGACGGTGAAAGCCCGGAGGCTACTGGCGGCAGTTCAAGTGGAACACCGCTTGTCGTTGGATTTATCTACGTGGGCCCCAAGGATGATTACGGCTATAACCAGGCCCATGCTGAAGGGGCCGCCGCAATGGCTGCTAATGTTCCCGGCATCAAAATTGTCGAAGAAGCCAGTGTGCCCGAAACGACCGCTGTGGCCGAAACCATGCGCAACATGATCGAAGTAGATGGGGCAACAGTCCTTTTCCCCACTTCCTTCGGCTATTTCGATCCTTACATTCTGGAACTGGCGAAGGAATTCCCGGAGGTGCAATTCTTCCATGCGGGGGGGCTATACCAGGAGGGCGTTCATCCCAATAACGTGGGTAGCTATTTTGGCTATATCGATGAAGCCGAATATGTGGCGGGCATTGTCGCTGCCCATACGTCCAAGTCGGGCAAACTGGGCTTTATTGCGGCCAAACCCATTCCCCAGGTCCTGCGAAATATCAATAGCTACACGATCGGTGCCCGCACTATTAACCCGAACGTCACGATGCAGGTTATCTTCACGGGCGACTGGGCTGAACCAGTGAAGGAAGCCGAGGCCAGTAACAGCATGGCCGACCAAGGCATTGATGTGATCACCTGTCATGTGGACAGTCCCAAGGTGGTGATCGAAACGGCGGAGAAACGGGGGATCTTCTGCACAGGCTACCATGCCAACCAGTCTTCCCTCGCGCCCAAGGGCTACCTGACGGGTGCCGAATGGGATTGGTCGAGTGTCTATACCCGGCTAGGACAAGAGTTTTTGGCCGGCAAAACCCTGATGAATGGTGATATTCCCCACCTGGAACGCGGGGGCTTGGCGGAGAAATTCTGTAAGGTTTCGCCCTATGGTCCGGCGGTGAGTGATGCAGCCAAGGCGGACGCCGATGCGGCCAAGGATAAGCTGCTGAAGGGTGAGTTGGTCATCTATCAGGGACCGCTGAAAAGCAACACAGGCCGGGAAATTCTGGCCGAGGGACAGCAGTATACCCAGCAGGACATCGCGCTGGAAAAAATGGATTATCTGGTTGAAGGTGTCATCGGTTCCGTGGGGAATTAACCATGCTCAATACCCGTCAGTGGCATCGAACCCTGGAAGCGATCTGTCTGCCGATCGCGGCCCTGCTGGTTGCTTTCGTGATCTTCGGGATTTTTTGTGCGATCGCGGGGGCCAATCCCTTCGCCGTTTACGCTTCCATTTATAAAGCTGCGTTTGGCAGTTGGAGTGCTTGGCAAAATACCCTGATTCGGGCCTCTCCCCTGATGCTGACGGCCTTGTGTACCGCCCTACCAGCCCGTTTGGGGTTGGTCATCATTGGTAATGAAGGGGCCTTGGTCATGGGAGGGCTTGCGGCTACCGTGGTGGGGTTGAGCTTAGGGACCTCCATAACGGGTGTGACCGCCCAGGTGGGTATGGCCTTGGGCGGCGCGATCGCGGGTGGCTTGTGGATCATGATTGTGGGTGCCCTACGCCACTATCGCGGGGTTAATGAAACCATCAGCAGTTTGTTGATGAACTACATCGCGATCGCCTTCCTAAACCATCTGGTGGAAGGCCCAATGCGCGATCCGGGATTTGTCACCAAGCCATCGAGTACCGCCCTGCTAGAAGCCAACTGGCTGGGCACCCTGCCGGGAACCCGCATTCACTATGGGCTACTCTATGGCCTGATTGCCTGCGCGATCGCCTATATCCTGATCCAGCGCACCACCTTTGGCTTTGCTGCCCGGACTGCCGGGGGGAACATTCGCGCGGCCCGAATTGCAGGATTGCCCGTCGGTAAACTCACCCTGGCGATTTGCTTTCTGGCGGGGTCAGCAGCCGGGTTGGCCGGGATGGTGGAGATTGCCGCTGTGCAGAGGCGGGCGAATGCGTCCCTGGTGTCCAACTACGGCTATGCCGGGATTTTGGTTGCCTT
Organism: Coleofasciculaceae cyanobacterium bin_20; assembly: GCA_037445115.1. GTDB lineage: Bacteria > Cyanobacteriota > Cyanobacteriia > B231 > B231 > Trichothermofontia. The sequence goes on along the minus strand of JBBILC010000063.1, from coordinate 25,098 downwards.
TGTCGCCCGTCACAATCCCCTAGCCACGATCCTGGTGGCGGTGATGTTGGGGGGAATGCTGGCCAGTGGCGGGATTCTCCAGCGATCGCACAATTTGCCTGATGCCACGATCCTGGTTTTCCAGGGGATCGTCTTCCTCTGTGTACTGTACAGCGAATCCCTCTACGGTCGCCTCCCCTTCTTCCAAGATCGGGTCGTGGTGCCGGCAACCAAGCCACCGGTTGCAACCCCGGTCTAGCGACTTGCACACCCAAATCACCCATCCATTGCGTGGAGAAACCTGAATCATGGCAGCAGAATCACTGGGTTGGTGGGGCGTTCCCCTCGGCATTTTGGCCGGAACCCTGCGGGGCAGTGCCCCCTTCCTCTTCGTCAGCTTGGGCGAGTGCCTGACGGAGAAGAGCGGCAAGATTAACCTGGGGTTAGAGGGAACCCTGCTGATGGGGGCCATGAGTGCCTACGCCATTGCCTTCCTGACCCAACCGACTCTGGGACCAGTGCTGGCTCCCTGGTTAGGGGTCTTGGTGGCCGGTATTGCGGGTATGTGCCTGGGCAGCATTCACGGCTGGCTGTCCCAACAACCTCGGGTAAATGATGTAGCCGTGGGAATTGCCATGATCATTTTTGGCAGTGGGACCGCTTTTTTCCTGGGGAAACCCTTTATTCAACCCCAGGCTCCCCAATTATCAACCCTTGATCTGGGTGGCTGGAGTAACCTGCCCCAAGTACAATCTGCCCTAAAAATTAGTCCATTATTTATCCTCGGCATTGTGCTGGCACCCTTAATGGCCTGGTTCTTCCGGTCTACCCGGTGGGGATTGTATGTGCGGGCGGTGGGGGACAGTCCCGATGCCGCGCGGGCAATGGGAATTTCCATCTTCAAGGTGCGAATGCTGAGCATTATTGCGGGTAGTTTTCTGGCCGGGATCGGGGGGGCCTGCCTTTCGCTCTACTATCCCGGCGTTTGGACCGAACGTATTTCCAGTGGCCAGGGCTTGATGGCGGTTGCCCTCGTGATTTTTGCCCGTTGGAACCCGATCCAATGTCTCTGGGCTTCGCTCCTGTTTGGGGGGGCGCAGGCGATTGGCCCTGCATTTCAGGCCGTTGGTATCGATGCCTACTACTACCTCTTTAACGCCGCGCCCTATATTTTGACACTTTTGATTATGGTCTTTACGTGTTCACCCAAACGCACCTTATCCGGGGCACCCGGCGCACTAGGAACGAATAATTAACGCATTCTGGGGACTGACTTCTTACTGACGATGGTGGCGCGTGTGGCTAATGAGTTGACCATGAACATTCACTAAATAGGGAACACAATAGGTTAATGCCGCCGCTAGCCATCGCTCCCGTGTCATTTCCCGATTTAGTAAGGCGTGACCATGATTAATCACTAACAGGACAGTTCCCACTACGCAGGCGACTTTGAAGGCGGTTGGGAAAAACTGGGGATTGATCAAGCTACGCCCAAATAATTTGAGAAAGGTCGTCATCTTAGGTTAAGTTCTGGCTTAGGTTAAGTTCTGGTTAATGAATGAATCGATAGCCTGCCCTTGTAAAGGGCAATTGCCTGGTGGACATCTCTAAAATTCTAAAGGGCACCTTGAAAAATAAAAAATTTGCGCTCACAAGCAACGTCATCTCGCTGGTTGGGCCAGTTCAACTGCCCCCATTCCAGATTCATCGGAGTGCCCACCACGAACTGAGGAAATCTGGACCAATGTTCAAATTATCTTGTTCGTAGGTATTGTAATAAAAGACTGAATAGGCAAGTATTGAATTAAATATGACAGATAGCCTCTACCTGGCCGTCAACGGTACCCTGATGCGGGGGCTAGAATTGAACGGCAATTTGTTAGCGATCGCGGCTGCCTTTATGTGCGAAACCCAAACGGCACCCGTCTATCGCCTCTGGTCGATTAGCGATCGCTATCCGGCCATGCTGCGAGTGACAACGGGGGGGGCAGCTATTGCGTTAGAAATTTGGCAAGTGCCGATCGCGGGCCTACCCCAGTTATTGAGCCAAGAACCCCCCGGTTTGTGTTTAGGCCAGGTGAAACTAGGGGATGGGGAAACCGTGTGGGGCATTTTGGGTGAGCCGTATATTTGCGAAAATCAGCGCGAGATTACCCAATGGGGGGGCTGGCGATCGTACCAGGCGGCAGCTAATCAAGCGAGCAATATACCCGCTAGTGCTGACCTACTGCGGCACTGAACAACCAGGAAGTCCTCGCGGCTAAAACCTCCCCCTAGTGCCGCGTGTCCAAGGTTTTTATGTAGTGCGGGCTTCAGCCCACAACGACTAAGGTCGCAACTACAAACATGGCGCAACTTTAGGTTGACTGCACTAGGCGGCCTGCGCCGTTTGCCATGCGCCCATCCCTGCCAGCACTTGCTCGGTGGTGGCTGTCCAACCGACAATCCCCCCCTGTGCCCGGATCATGGCCAGGGTCGCGGCGTGGAATTCCGGGAAATAGCTGGCCGTCGCATCCTCTACCAGTAGGCACTCATAGCCGCGATCGTTGGCTTCCCGCATGGTCGTTTGCACACAGACCTCCGTGGTCACTCCGGTAATAACGAGGTGGGTAATCCCTAAACCTTGCAGGTGCTCCGCCAACTGGGTATGGTAAAAAGCTCCCTTACCGGGCTTCGGAATCACCGCCTCCGAGGGGAGGGGCTGGAGTTCCGGAATAATGCCATTCCCTGGCTCCCCTAGAATCAAAATTCGGCCCATTGGCCCCTCATCCCCGATCGTCAGCGCTCCGCGCCCCCGCCGCCGTTTTGAGGGTGGACAATCGGATAAATCGGGCTGGTGACCTTCCACCGTTTGGAAAATCGGTAACTGCCACTGGCGAAACGCCGCTTGCAGCCGTTGTACCGCCGGGACGATCGCGTGTAAGCGCTCCACCTGATTACCCAGGATCTCCCCAAAGCCCCCCGGTTCCAGGAAGTCCCGTTGCATATCAATAATCAATAGGGCTACCCCCCCCTGGGCGGGCAGTTCGTAGGAATACGGTTCAGCAGCGATCGCAGCCATAACCCCTCTGGCCTCTTTGGGCTAATTCAACATTCAACATTCAACATTCAAACCTAATGACCTGCCATCCGTTGACCGATCGTGGCTAGATCGGCTTCGGCAACAGGACTCTCGTAGGCAAAACGGCCTTCACTCATCACCAGGATGCGATCGGCGAGGGCCATGAGTTCATCCAGGTCTTCGCTGATGAGCAGGACGGCCACCCCGCGATTGCGTGCCGCCACAATCTGGTTGTGAATGTACTCAACCGCCGCAAAGTCGAGGCCAAAACAAGGATTCGCCGCAATCAGGAGTTTGATTGTTTCAGAGGATAACTCCCGTGCGAGGACGGCCCGCTGGACATTGCCCCCCGACAGGTTGCCGATCGGTGTATTTTCCGAGGGCGTTTTGACGGCGAAGGTATTAATCAGGTCCCGTGCCCGTTGGCGAATGCTTTTCAAGACTAACCAGACCCCCACTGCCGCCTGGGGAGGCTGATCGAAGGTCCGCAGGGCAAGGTTTTCCGCCACACTCATGTGGGGAACACAGGCATTCCGTAGGGGTTCCTCCGGTAGGGCAAAGACACCATGCTCAGCCATTTCCTTGCGGGTTGCGCTGTAGAGGTCACCATTGACCAATACATGGCCTGAGGTCGCCGGACGTTGCCCCGCCAAGACCTCCACCAATTCCCGCTGGCCATTACCCGACACCCCCGCGATGCCGACGATTTCACCCCCATGTACCGCCAGGGAAACCCCCTTGACCGCCGGAAGACCATTGTCCTTGTTGGCATGGATGTCGTGGATGGCAAGAACCGAGGGGATGGGATCAATCGCCGCCTTGGCGACGGCCTTGGCTTCCCGGCTTTCCCCCAACATCATCTGGGTGAGGTCAGCCACCGAGAGATCCTTAACCAGGCCACTACCCGCCAGTTTGCCCCGCCGCAATACGGTCACGGCATCGGTAAAGGTATTGACCTCCCGGAACTTGTGGGTGATCAACAGGACACTGAGCCGCCCCGCTGTTACCTCCTGCCGCAGCAGACCCAAGACCTCATCCGCCTCCTGGGGCGTCAGGACCGAGGTGGGTTCATCCAGAATTAAGATTCGGCTTTGGAGGTACAGTTGCTTGAGGATTTCCAGCTTTTGCTTTTGCCCCGCCGCCAGTTGACCAACGGGCACATCTAACGGCACCTGAAAGGGTGAGTTTTCCAAAAACGCCCGCAGGGCATCAAATTCCCTCTGCCACTGAATAATGGGGCGATCGTCATAGCGGGAAAGGACCAGATTCTCGGCAACCGTCATCGCCGGAACCGAAGTAAAGTGCTGGTAAACCATGCCAATGCCATAGTGGTGGGCATCCCGTGGGCTATGAATCGGACGCACCTGCCCATCAATCAATACCTCCCCAGCGGTTGGCGTATAGAAGCCCATGATGCATTTGACGAGGGTGCTTTTGCCCGCTCCGTTTTCGCCCAGCAAGGCATGAAAGGTGCCCGGTTTAAGATGCAGCGAAACCTGATCTAGCGCCACCAAGCTACCAAAGTGTTTACTCATCTGGACAATCTCTAGATCGGGCGGCTTCAGCACATCCGAAACCAGGGATGGCGATCCCGGATCGTCTCTGGATACCGCATCGGTCACCGTTTCAGCCGCGTCAGTCATAACATTCCCCTCGCAATGGCATTGCCAGCAGCATCCCAAGCCTTCCTGTCAACATCCGTCAGCAACTATCCAGAGCACCATTAACTTATTGCCTGCATCACCGTCAGCATTACCGTCCGATCCCCCTTCAGCTTGAAATGCGTGTGATGCCAGGGCGTTGACGCATTAATTGCACGGGAGACCCAATTTTTAGGGAGGAGGTAACCAGGGACTGACCAGTGCTCAACGAGTGAGATGGCGATCGCAAAGCAACCCGCGTCGGCAATAATAGCGGTGATGGGTTACCGTCGATTGCTCACCTCAGTCTAATGCCACTCGCCACTTGAAGTGTGTAGAGCAATACACATTAAGCGAATCTCATGGTTGTGAAGGTGTCCCATAGCTTTCACCGGATTGTCCCCCCGGCGATCGGCTTTGGCATTACCCGCCATTGGAATTAATCGTGATCGATTGGGACGATGCGGTTGCCAAGGGGGGGGCCTTCAGGGAAAACTAGAGTTTAAGAAAATTTAAGGTTATTTTCGTAAAAACGCTTCGCGAACGCAAATTGAGCATGTATAACACAGAAACTCTCCCAGGCAGCCTGTTCAGCGACTTTGACCTCTACCTCTTCGGTCAAGGCAAACACTATCAGCTTTATGACAAGCTGGGTGCCCATCAGGTGAAACAGAAGGGGGTAACCGGTGTGCATTTTGCCGTTTGGGCACCGAACGCCTCAGCCGCCAGTGTGGTGGGCGACTTCAACGACTGGGGAGTTGATAAGCATCCCATGCATGCCAATAGCCTGGGGGTCTGGGAAACCTTCATCCCTGGCCTCAAGTTGGGCACGATTTATAAATTTGCGATCCGAAGCCAATACAACCACTGGTACTTTAAAACTGATCCCGTAGGCTTTTACCAAGAATTACGACCGGCCACGGCGTCGATTGTGGTTGACCTCAGCTACACCTGGCATGATCAGGCATGGCTTGCCCAACGACGGCAAACCGATCCGCTTCAGCAGCCCATCTCAGTCTATGAGGTTCATCTGGGTTCGTGGTTGCACACCAGTCTCGAAAACCCACCACCAGCTGGCGGCACACCGGTACCCATCTCCGAAAAGCCGGGTGCCCGCTTCCTTACCTACCGAGAACTGGCGGATAAACTCCTCCCCTACGTCAAGGAGATGGGCTATACCCACATCGAACTATTACCCGTCACGGAGCATCCCTTTGATGGCTCCTGGGGTTATCAAGTGGTGGGCTTCTATGCCCCAACATCCCGCTTTGGGACGCCGCAAGATTTTATGTATTTCGTCGATCGCTGTCACCAGGAAGGCATTGGCGTCGTGATCGACTGGGTTCCGGGGCACTTCCCCAAGGATGCCCACGGCCTCGCCCGCTTTGATGGCACTCACCTTTACGAACATGCCGACCCCCGCATTGGCGAACACAAGGGGTGGGGGACTCTGGCTTTTAACTATGGCCGCAATGAGGTCCGCAATTTCCTCGTAGCCAGTGCCCTCTTCTGGTTTGAGAAGTATCACATTGATGGAATTCGTGTCGATGCCGTTGCCTCGATCATCTACCGCGACTATGAACGTCCGGCGGGTCAGTGGCTCCCCAACCAATACGGGGGCCGCGAAAATATCGAGGGGGTACAGTTCCTTAAGCAACTGAATGAGGCAATTTTTGAATATTACCCAGGAGCGCTGTCGATCGCCGAGGAATCTACAACCTGGGCTAACGTCTCCCGGCCCACCGATTGGGATGGCGGCTTGGGCTTTAACTTCAAGTGGAACATGGGCTGGATGAACGATACCCTGCGCTACTTCCATGCCCATCATGACGATCGCTCCAACCATCACAACAAGTTGACCTTCAGCCTGTTGTACGCCTTCACTGAAAACTTCATGCTGGCCCTCTCCCACGATGAAGTTGTGCATGGCAAGGGGCACCTCTTCCAGAAAATGCCGGGGGATGATTGGCAAAAGATGGCCAATGTCCGTGCCCTCTTTGGCTTCCTCTATACCCATCCCGGCAAGAAGACTCTGTTCATGGGCATGGAATTCGGCCAAACCCGTGAGTGGAACGTCCACAACGATCTCGACTGGTGGCTACTCAACTACGACCCCCACATTGGCGTCAAGAAATTAATCCAGGATCTCAATCAACTTTATCGCCGTGAACCGGCTCTCTATACCAATGACTTCCACTATGACGGTTTCGAGTGGATCGACTGTAACGACTCTGGGCGCAAGATGCTCAGCTTCATCCGCAAGTCCAAGGACTTCCAGGATCAAGTGATTGTGGTCTGTAACTTTAAGCCCCAAGTGGAGCACAACTATTGGCTGGGGGTACGGGAACCAGGACACTATACTGAACTGCTCAATACCGATGCCCTCTGCTACGGCGGCAGTGACGTGATCCATCCCAATGGGGTTGAGGCCCGTGAGTGGCACCATAGCCCCTGGCCCTATGCGTTGGAAGTCCGGGTTCCACCCCTAGGTGTGGCAATTTTCAAGAAAACCTCGACCGTGAAAGCCGTCCCTCCCAATATGGCAGTAGCCACTTCCCAGGCCACCGGGACGCCCTTAACCGCCATCCCTGGGGGGAATGGCAATGGCACAAACGGGATTGCCTCCTTTCGTTAGGCGCAAACTGTGGCCCTGGTTGGGCATTCGGTAAGGGCACAGAGATTGGGTAGAACACGGGTGAGCGCGCTATCTCGGCTGTTTCACCCTTTGTCATGCAGGGAAGATGTTGAACAACAATGTTCCGAGCGTTCACCCCCATCTCCTAAGTGGGTAGTGACGACTGTAGTCGTCAACTCACATCACTGTCCTGCCGATCGCCCGGACCAATGCGGGTCCTAAGTGGATAGTGACGACTGTAGTCATCACCTCACCCGTATCCAGACGCTTAACACGCCTAAAACAGCTTCTAAGACAGAGACGCACACAAAGGTGTATCATAAAAAATCTCGTCACTCCGATGAGGGTAGAGTCACGAGATCGTATGTATTCGGTAAATTTGTATACGACTTTTACAATTTAAGGCGGTATACTGCCTTAACAATAGCTAGCGCAAAGGCGATGTCAGAGAAAACTTGCTGGTGTCATCCTCTGATGTTCGCAAACTGGGAAACAGGAAATGGTTCTCCTCAACGTATTGAGCGCCGAATAGCCCCTTCTCGGCCCAGAAGTAGCGATCGGTAGTATGCTCGTTGCGTCGAACCAGTAACAAGGCAGGAGGTGTGATCCCTTGATCGTGGATAAATTTACGGGCCGCCGTAACAGGCTTATCCTCGCCGCTTTCGATGCTATACTGAGGCACCATTTCTAGAATCCGACGTCCCTCCTGGCGACGACGGCTCTTCCGCTTACGTCTTCTAGCCAATGTGCTTACCCTCTCTGACCAACGTTGTGTGTAGTTCCAGATACCAAAACCGTCGCAAGTATATCGATTTAGAATGAAAAATTCAACTTCTCTTAATTTTTCGACATAAACTTTAAATGCTTTGCTGGCTAAGCATTTGCCCTACTTATCACTGTAGCGGGCATGAACAGAATGGCCGGGGTTTTTAAGGAAGTTTACATTTTTTGATATTTTGTGGTCGTAGTGAAAACAGAATTGGTCTAAGGTGAAGGCTTCGAGTTCTGGGCTTGCTTGCGATGTTGATTGTGAGACTCGGCGCAGGCTGGACTATTGGCCTGCCGTAGGTATCTGTTGGTGCTTAGGGTTTGTCTATCTGGTCAGCATGGGGACGATCGTTGCCAGAGCCGTAAATCCAGGCATCACGCCAGCGATGCCAGGTGTATTGGGCACTGGGGGGGAGGTGTTGGACCCAGGGGGCTATGGCGTTGGCCAAGGGGGCGAGGGTGGCATAAGTGCCCAGGTTCAGGTAGTGTCGAGACCAGTCGAGCAAGGCGATCGGTCCCACCTGGGGCAGAAGTTGGAAAATTAACCCTGGATGACGCAGGGCTGCCTGGGATAGGGCGACCGATAGGGCGGGGAATTGGATCACATCCTGCAAAAACGGTTTAAGCACCCCATCCCCCGCTGCCACCATCACGCCAAAAATGGCATTGAGCAGGTGGTTGATCTGGTCTGGAGTCGGGGCTTGGTCAAGGCGCACGCTCATTGTCTGCTGAAACAGCCAGGTGACGGCCAGGTTAGGCTGATAGGGTTGTAAGCTTTGCAAGGCGGCGCGATCGAGACGATCGCAGCGCAGGGCTTCATCAATGCCAGTTGAGAGCCGTTGCAGGTGTCGCAACATTGCCCCAAAGCCGCCAAAACTGAGGGGAGACTGGCTGCTGCTGCTGTCACCAATGGGCAGAATCCGCCCCCAGGGTAAGCGGAGGGGACTTTGGCGGTAACTGGGGAAAACCCCAAATAGGGCACGTTGCCATCGGAGGTCGGTCAGCGCCACGGCCTGGTAGACAGGCAATAGCCGTAAGTAATCTTCAAACAGATCAGCCAAGCTTGGGCGATCGGGGTGGGTGTCCACGTAGGTAAAGAGATAAGTCGTGCGGCCATCCCGCGCCGGGAACGCTTCCCAGAAATATTGACAGTGGTTCTGAATCGGCGTCAAAGACACCAGTAAATCCCCTGTTTCGTTCTGGGGAAACCCTTGGGCGCAGGTACCAACCACCAGACAAATACCGTCGGGGGACTGTCCCTGGCGAGCCTGACGGGCGATCGGGGAGAAGTGGCCCATCGCATCCAGCAATAACCGTCCCCGCAGCACTGCTTGGGCGACGGCAGGCTGATCGGGCGATAGCAACGATCCCGATCGCGGGGTGACCGTCACCGCTACGCCATCCGGGTGTAGGGTAACCCCCACAAACTCAGTATTTTCCAACAATTGCCCCCCGGCGGCCAGAAAGCGTTGCTTCAGCGCCTCTAGTAGATAGACCGGATCAACTCCCAGATTGAGGACATCCCGTACCCAATAGTCGGGTCCCCCCAGGAAGCTGATGCGAGCAGGGTTATAGGTCGTTGCGATCGCCTGGGCCAACTCCGGAGGCGAGAGCATTCCCAGGTCGAGGAAAACCTGCAACTCTGATCGGGACACATTCCACTCCTGCGCCCGACCGCGTAGCGCTCCCCGCTCCAGCAAGACCACTCGCCAGCCTTGTTGGGCCAATGTGACCCCCACAAAAATCCCCAACGTACCACCACTAATGATCACATCCCACTCCCCTGCCCCAAGGGCACGATCGACCCTGTGAACCACCGAGGGAATGGGCAGGTGGCCCTGACGTAGGGATTGCCAGAGGCGATCGGTCTGGGCGAGTCCCTGCTGGGGATTGCCCGGTATTTGGGCCAAAATGGTATCGGTGAGGGGGGGCGTCATCGGTGCAAACGTTGGCAAACTTCATCAAAACATCATAGAAGTTTAAGGCCTGGGGCTTGTCGGTCCCCCACCTAGCACCCACAATGGGAAGTGTGGCTCCAGTTTTGGATGTAACGATTATGAAGCGCTTTCCCTCCCCCCAGTCTTGCCCGCCCGTTCGTGCCGTGTCACTCATCTTGGCATTGGGATTGTTAGGGGGAGGTATCCTGGGCACAACGCATCAAGCCAATGCTCAGATTGTCACCGATGGCATCTTCGCTGAGGACCAATCCTACTACGAGGATAAATATGCCGGTTACGATGGCTACTCTGGTGAAAGTAGTTATAGCGGCTATGGTGCTGAGGGCGTACCTGAACCATCACTTTTGGCAGGTCTTTCTCTGGCAGGAGCAGGGCTGACCTGTTTGCGCCGCCGCTACCAGCCCAAGCAAAAAGCTTAGTAGCTGCTGCCTAGGGCAAATAAAGGCATCCTTGTTCGCGCTCAGCGTTAGTCGCTGCTTTCCAGAAACGCGACTAACGTCGGGTCAAGCTTGACCACTGGGACAACTCATGCTTAGTGGGGAGAGCGGAAGTGGCACTCAACGGTAACCCGCATATTGCAGCCCGCTTCACCCGTGGCAATATACGGAATGCCTGTCATGCCGCTGACCGCCACCCCAAACTCCAGCGTTACCTTGTCCACGTCAGCGATCGCCAGTTCCCGAAACGCGTTGAGCGTGGAATGGGTGTAGGCCCGGATCGCACCCTCGATGTGCTTGAAATTGGGAACACTCCCATTGCCCTTGGTCCCGCCTCGCTGAGCCTCGCCGGAGGCCAGTGCCCCATTTGGCATCGCAAGCGTCAGGTCATCACGGGTTTCAATGTAAATTTCTGTACCATCATCCAGTTTGATTGGGGTTAGGGTGGTCATTTTTATGGCAACCTTAGGAATACGACGTACACCCCATTCAGCATAAATGAGGTCGTTCGTAGTGCTAATAGGCTCAGGGGTATGGGGGGTGTATCCCCTCAGTAAGCATTTATCGTCATTTTGACCGTTGCCTTGACGTTTCCATTGACTTTCATGACAGTTGTTCAACAAATATGTCGTTGCCGTGGTCAGTCGATGGCTGCCTGGTGAGATGTGCTAGGATACTATCCCCTAGTCAATAGATCTTGGTTGAGTCTTGGTTGAGCCAGTGACGATCGCTGTCCTAACTGCCTAAGGGGTGCGTTCCTCAGCTTGCTGTGCAGTCGTCTCTGTCCAGTTGTCGTCTATATCATAGCTGTGTGTGGGCGCGATCGCGGCTCATCCAGATCGAGACAAGCGAATGATTGGACCTAGGGGGCGTGGAGCCTTTAGCTCGGCCCTGTGGTCAGGGTGGCTATCCCCTTGCAGGCCGCTCCGGTTGGCCTGGGCACCTAGCAGCCTCCGGATTAAGCCAGGTTGGGCAGGATGGCTAGCCCAAAACATCCTAGCCTATGCCTGTGATACCGATCACGCCATGCCCTTGAAGAAATCACCATTCCTAACGATTCTACGTCATATGCCCGGTCATAGTCTTCACCGAAGATAGTCAGCATACCCCCATTGGTGTATCCTATGAATCCCTCCCATGCTATTCGATTACTGGTTGAAAAGGCGCTGTACTTCAAGCGGTTGACCCCGGAGATTGAGGCCGCGATCAATCGTGAATTAACCCGCCTAGGCTATATCTCAGACACGGATTACGAGGCCCTAGAACTCCTGATGGATGAGATGGATGCGGGCCGGATTCAGTTAGTCCCTCGCTCTGCCTTTCTCGGACAAGACCCCCTTTTGGGTAGCCTGTAACCCTGCCTCCACGAATTCTGGGGTAGCTATTCCTAGACGCCCCGATAAAACGTTAGCCCTAGTGGGCAACGGTTGCTAGTCAACTATTCAGCACTCAACTGCTGGCGATAGAGCTGCTGGATAAAGTGGCAAAGGTGCTGATGGGCGATCCGATTGGGCGGATCTAGCTTCGGCGATTCGGGTCCCAATGCGGCGAGGAGCGGGAGGACTTCGATGTCTAATGCCGGCTTTACCCACGTCATCGGCCACAGGAGATCGCTCCCCAGACGCAGGTCATAGATAACGGAGCGCCCATTATCCCAACCGCCTCTATCTGAGCAGGCATGATCGGCATCGACATTCGTCGCTATGGTTACCTCAACCGCTAGGGAATCCGACTCAATGTCAGGCACCTTTAGGACCAGTGGACGTAGCCATAGGACTTGGCGATCGACAACAACCTGAATCACCTCTGCAAAGAGCCGTACCCGATCGACTTGAAGATAGACAATTTGGTGGGGTTGCCAGTTCATCGTTGCAATCTGTTTATAGTTGCCATTGTTCGGGGTGGGGCAGGGGCGAGGCAGGCGACGTGAGGTATTGCCGCACCTGGGCCAGGAGCGTCCGGCTCGTCGGATAGGTTAGGCGATTCCAAGCCTCGCTCAAGGTATCCCAAGCATAGGCCTGAATCTCCTTGGCCTGAATGGCAACCTGTTCCTGATCGACGATCGCGAGGAAATAGGTCACCTGTTTTGCGATCGGTTTGCCCTTCTTGTGGGTATGGTAGCGTTCTTGCCAGGTTGGGGCTGTGAACGGCTGATAGTGGGTAATGCCCGTTTCCTCTTCAAACTCCCGACAAGCCGTTTCTAGCGCCGTCTCGCCTGCCTCCGCATGTCCTTTGGGGAAGCCCCAGTGACCAGCGTGGTGTTGGATAAGGAGACAGCGGACCTCGGTCCCTCGACACCCGATCGGGATGATCCCAAAGGACTGATCCTGGTATAGAAGACTCGTCATTGGCACTCACCAGAGATGTTGACATTCCCTCCGCGCTGAAGACACGGGATTTGACCTCCCTGTCCGTTTATGCGTCTGTCATGGTTAATGGGGTAGATTGGGTCAACACAGTACGACTCACCAAAGTCAGTAAACGTGTTGGGTCTCACAGGCTCGATGCCAACCTACAACCCATCATTTTACGCACGACAGACGCTTAGCACGGTCAGGAGACTACCCCTGGATTGCAAAAAGACTTCTCTACCATATATCGTCCACCATCGTCTGTTTTATTACATTTATTAAAATTTTATTGGCTACCATAGAGGGAGTCATCCTTAAGGGGAGGTTTTGATGGGACTTACTGCTCAGGTTGAGGCACACCCGCTGGATTCGATCGCCAGTGGTATGGCGGTTTTCTACACTCCCCAGGCCAGCCATGAAACCATGTTAGTGCAGGTCCCGGCTGGGGCGATTGATGATCTGTTTGTGCATCACTTCCAGACCGATCAACTGTTGGTGGTGAAGGGAAGCTTTATCCTGATTACCTTGCAGAATCGCCGCTATCAGTATTTTGCCCTCAGCGATCGCCAGCCCCAGGTGGTGAAAATTCCGCCGGGAATTCCCCACGGGGCAATTAACCTGGGGACCGACCCTTGCCTGCTGGTTAACGCCGTTTTGCGGCATGGCCCCACCGATCCCCGCGATTATCGGCCTCTGACACCGCCCTTCCCCTACGATTGGTCCCAGGTCCAAGCGCTCTACACCCAACTGCACCCAGCGCCGGTCGTTGCACCCCCGATCGGGGTGGGGCGTGGGGATAGCTACGATAGCCTTACCCTGAGTTCTCTTTGAGCTTAGGGAGAAAAGCAGAGTAAAGTAGGGTCTGGATGATCCGTGTTGCTGGCGCTGTCATTGCATGAAGTTAAGTTTTAATCGTCGGTTGGGGTTCATCCCCGTCACCTGGGAGCAGCGTCCCCCTTTCCTCTGGCTGTTGTCGGTTGCCTGGGTTTTGCTGCTGGGTGGAATCGTTTTCCTATGGCATTTGGGGAGTACCGGGTTGTTAGACGAGACTGAACCCTTGTTTGCGGAAGCAGCTCGTCAGATGACGGTGACGGGGGATTGGCTCACACCCTATTTCAATGGCGAGCACCGCTTTGATAAGCCTCCCCTGATCTATTGGTTAATGGCCATCGCCTACCAGACGCTTGGGGTGAATGAGTGGGCGGTACGCCTACCCTCAGCCCTAGCGGCATTGGGGGTCGTGGGTTTTGGGGGCTATACCCTAACTCGCTTTAGTCGATCGTGGCTCACGGCGTGGATTGGGATTGCGGTGATGGCCCTGGGACCAGAGATGATGGTGTGGGGTCGGGTTGGGGTGTCGGATATGCTCCTGACGGGTTGTATGGGATCGGCCTTGTTTGCCTTTTTCCTGGGGTATGCCCAACCCGATCTGGGGCTAAAACAGCGTTGGTATTTGGCTGCCTATCTCTTGATTGCCCTAGCGGTGCTGACCAAGGGACCGGTGGGTCTAGTCTTGCCGGCCCTGACGCTCGGCCTGTTTGCCCTTTACTTGGGGCAGTTCCGTGCCCTCTGGCGGGAAATGCAGCCCCTCAAGGGGGGCCTCCTGGTGGCCGCGATCGCCCTGCCCTGGTACACCCTGGTGATTTGGGCCAATGGGGAAGCCTATATCGCGGATTTTTTTGGCTACCACAACGTGGAGCGGTTTACCCGTGTCGTCAATAACCATTCGGCTCCCTGGTATTTCTATTTTTTAGTGGTGGCTGTTGGGTTTGCGCCCTGGTCGGCCTATCTGCCAGCGGCCCTAATACGGCTCAGGATTTGGCAGCGATCGATCTGGCAAGCGGCACCGCGCTCCCAGCACTTGGGCTTGTTTGCTGGCTTCTGGTTTATGAGTGTCTTTGGCTTTTTTACCCTCGCGGTAACCAAGCTGCCGAGCTATGTCTTGCCCCTGATGCCTGCTGCTGCTGTGTTAGTTGCCCTGCTGATCGAAGAAATGTGGCAAGCTGCGTCAAGCTCCCCGGCCCCAGGGAAATCTGGCTCATCGCGGTTTTGGCGGTCTCTGTTTGCTTGGAGTCATGGGAGCACGGTGGTACTGCTGGCAGTGCTGGCGATCGCGCTGTATCTCAGCCCTAATTGGTTAGGGGGCGACCCGGTGATGCCAGAGTTTCCCGAAGTCTTTGTGGCTTCCGGTGCACCTGCTTGGGGGGTTGGCATTTGGGGGGTAGCCACGATTGCCGCCGTGGCCCTACTCCTGCGAAAACAAAGCCACTGGCTGTGGGGGATCAATGTGGTTGCGTTTGTGGCCTTTATCCTGTTTACCCTACAACCGACCTACCACCTTGTTGATGTCCATCGGCAACTGCCCCTGCGGCAACTGGCAGAGACGATCGTGGCGATTCGCCACCCCGATGAGGAGGTCATCATGATGGGCTTCAAGAAACCCAGCCTGGTGTTTTATACTCGGCAACCGATTACCTACCTGCGCACGGCTGGCCAGATCCGCAAGTATTTGCAACAACAAACTGAGCAGGCCAAGATCCCGCCTGCGGCTGGGGTTGCTCCAGCCAAGCAGGTCTCTGCAACAGTGGCTTCCCCGTCCCGGATGGATTCCATATTGCTCCTCGCCTATCCGTCCCAACTTGAGGAGGACTTACACCTGTCTCCCAGTACTTACCAAACTAGCCATCGGGCCGGGGTGTACCAACTGGTGCGAGTTGCCAAGCGGGATATCCCCCTTGCCGTTAAGTCGTAACCCCCATGCCGAAACCCCACCAGCCCCACCAGAGCTTTGGTCAGGCCTCCCTACCCGCCGACTGGTCAGCGCAGTTTACCGCCGTTGCCCAGCGCTATAACCGCGAATACCAAGGGGATGTGGTTGAGTTGCCCCCGGAGGCTGCCAGCCTTTCTCTCTATGCCGACTGGCAAACCAGGACCCTCGCTGCTCGGATTGCCTCCCCCTTTTGGGAGTTGGCCTTACCCAAAAAAAATCAAGTTTGCCTAGACCTGGGTTGTGGGGTGAGTTTTCTGATCTATCCCTGGCGGGACTGGGGGGCCTTTTTCTATGGCCAGGATATTAGCACCGTGGCGCAGGCCGCTCTGAACCAGCGGGCACCGCAACTGAACTCGAAGTTATTCAAGGGGGCACGGTTACAGCCTGCCCACCAGTTGGATTATGCACCGGGTCAGTTTGATTGGGCGATCGCCACCGGGTTTAGTTGTTACTATTCCCTTGCCTATTGGGAAGCCGTGATGACCGCCGTGCAACCCGTCCTAAAACCCCAGGGTTACTTTGTGTTTGATGTCCTCAATCCCGATGCCCCCCTGGCTGAGGATTGGGCCATCTTAGAGACCTATTTGGGGGCGGAGGTGCAACTGGCTCCGATCGCGGCTTGGGAGCATCTGATCAAGCAGGTTGGCGGTAAGATTATGGCCCGTCAGGAGGGCGAGATTTTCCAACTGTATAAAGTGCGGTTTTAGATATCCAGACCTTCTAGACCTCTTCCAGACCTCCGAGGTTTTTAAAAACCTCGGAGGTCTACTACACGATCGTGACCTTCAGACTAGCCAGGTGGCCCCGATCGCCGACTAACTTCAGATGGCGATGGTTAGCATCGAGGTGACGCACAATTTTGTAGATGGTTTCTACCTGATCGGCAGCTCCAACGCGATCGGCCAAGTCAGCAAGGGACAAGGGGGCACTGGCCTCCTGAAGGGTAGCCACTACCTGGCTTTGTAGGGCTAGCACGGATGCGGCTGCCCGTTTCCCGGCTTCTACCCCTGGCTGGTGATAGGCATTAATATTAACCAACGAAGCATAGAGGCCCACCGCCCGTTCATAGAGGGCAATAAGGGCACCTACGGTGCGTGGTTCCACGTCGGGGACGGTTAAGGTCACCGAATCCCGATGGTTGTCGTACAATGCCTGTCGGGTCCCCTGCAAAAAGCCGGACAGGAAGTCTCCAGAGGTAATACCGGGTTCAACCTCGATCGAGGGTCCCGATCGGTCCTTCAACACCTCAATAAACGTCACAAAGAAGTTGGGAATCCCCTCCCGTAATTGTTGGACATAGGCATGTTGATCGGTTGACCCCTTGTTGCCGTAAACGGCGATCCCCTGGTTAACCACCTGCCCCGCCAGATCGGTTTCTTTGCCGAGGGATTCCATGACCAACTGTTGCAAATAACGGCTGAACAGGAGCAGGCTATCCTTGTAGGGCAGGATGACCATATCCTTGAGGCCCTTGCCGTCTCCAGCATAGTACCAACTGAGGGCCAGTAGGGCGGCTGGATTCTGCTCGATTAAGGGCACACGGGTGGCCTGATCCATCTCCTTGGCTCCGGCCAGCATGGCGTGGATATCAATCCCTTGCAGGGCGGCAGGCAGTAGCCCCACGGCAGACAGTTCCGAGGTGCGTCCGCCCACCCAGTCGAACATGGCAAATTCGCCCAACCAGTGTTCGGCGGCGGCTTGTCGGGACAGTTGACTGTCCGCCATTGTGATGGCGACGGCGTGTTTGGCAAAATCCAAGCCCAGTTGTTTGTAGGCCCCTTGCACTTCCAACATCCCATTGCGGGTTTCGGGCGTACCGCCGGATTTGCTGATGATAATGACTAGGGTACTTTTGAGCCGGTCTTTCAGGGATGCCAGCAGGCGATCGATCCCAGCGGGATCGGTATTGTCGATAAAGTGAATCGCCAGGGGGGCAGGGTCCGGGGCAAGGGCGGCGGCAACGAACTGTGGACCTAAAGCCGATCCCCCAATGCCAATAACCAGCAAATCGGTAAACTTGAATGCGCCCGGAGGACGTACCTCTTGGCGATGGATTTGGCGCACAAAGGTATCGATCTGGGTGAGGGAATCGACGATTTGCTGGCGCGTCTCGGCTTCTGGGGCTAGATCGGGGTCCCGTAACCAGTAGTGGCCCACCCGCCGGTTTTCATCCGGATTGGCGATCGCCCCCGCTTCCAATGCAGCCATTGCGGCAAATGCTTTGGCAAAGGGCTGTTCCAAACGAGCCAGCCACTCCGCACTAAAGCGCATCCGACTGACATCCAGATAGAAGTTAAGTCCTGCGTGGTAATAAAGCCAGTCTTGATAGCGTTGCCAAAGTACCGCAGCGTCCATAGGTTTTCCCCAATGCCATAGCCTGTCCAAATGAGTCAATCCCTAGTTTAGTGGACTGGTGAAACCCCATTGGCGTGAACTTGCAATCTTATCCACTCGCTTGCCCCTTTCCTAGCGACTCGGGTTCCCTAAAGGGATGCTGGGTGGAGGTTTTTTTGCCTGCCATTGCCATGCTTGGGAAGCCCTTAATGGCGCTTTCAGGATGGTAAGCTAGTGCATCGTCAAGCTTTAAGATGAGTGCTCTCGACTGGCTCAGCCCGTTCGCGCAGCGTCTCCCTAGGAGAAACGACCCCGTCCCGGTCACCCTGAGAGCGCTGTCGAAGGCGCTTCGAGCCGATCGGTAACCCTATAACTTGCGGCTAACAGCCCCCTAGCAGGCTGGCCCCTCGGTCGTCAGCCACGGGTGAATGGGTGAGGGTGGAAGGGTTTGCCCCTGGCAGCCGTCCCTTGCCGACCGCCTGTTAGTGTTCATTGCAGCGCAAGCGTTCAATTTGGCTTATGAGGCTCATTACAATATGTCTGCGATCGCCTTTACCATTCGTCCTGCTATTCCTGAGGATGTGCCCCACCTTTTTGACTTGATTTTGGCCCTAGCGGAGTATGAAAAGCTGGCCCATACGGTGAACAATAGCCCTGACGCCCTAGCCGAGCACCTGTTTGGCCCAACGCCTTATGCTGAAGCCCTGGTGGCCACAGTGGGGGAAGAACGGGTGGGGTTTGCCCTGTTTTTTACCAACTATTCCAGTTTTTTAACCCAACCGGGCCTATACCTTGAGGATCTGTTTGTGTTGCCCGCCTATCGTCGCCAAGGCATTGGCACGGCTTTTTTCCACGCGATCGCTAAGCTGACCGTTGAACGGGGCTATGGACGCTTTGAGTGGAGTGTGTTGGCCTGGAATCAACCCGCGATCGCCTTTTATCAGCAACTCGGGGCCACAGTCCTGCCCGACTGGCGCATTACCCGTCTCATGGGGACCGATCTCCAGAACCTCGCGGTGCGCGGGACGATCGACTAGCCGCGCCATTGCCAAATCCCATCCCTTTGAGTTGGCAATTCCCCACGCTAGTGGGGCGTGAAGCTTAAAATGAGCTAGTTGAAGCCCTAATCTTAAGTTTAATACAGCCGTTCCCGCTCCAATAAAGTACTGTCAAGCCTTGCGAACAAGAGGCTTAAGCCCCTTGCCGGTACCTCACTGAGTATGGAAGTGTTGTAGACCACTCGTACAGTAAACATACAGTTTCGCAACGTTGGTAGTCGCGACTTCAGTCGTTGCGAGCTAGAGTCAGCACGACAAACGTTAGATAATTAACCATGCGCTAATGATGCGCTGCACACCGCGATCGAACCTGATCGCGTACCTAACTTCCGGAGAATGCGCACCCCATGACCAGTTCTGCCGACAGCCATCGCTTTTTCATCTGTGGTTCAGCCTTGCGGGGCCAACCCGATCACCACCATCTGCAAGCAGCCACCTTCATCAAAGCGACCAAAACCCAGCCTAACTACCGAATGCACGCGGTTGGCAATGGCTGGCATCCAGGGGTTTATGCCGTCGAGAGTGGTGGTATTGCCATTCCTGGCGAGGTCTATGCGCTCACCCAGGCGCAATACGATCATCTCTTGGCCTCTGAACCACCCAATCTCTATGCAGGCAAGGTCATCCTCGAAGACGGGGAGGAAATCACAGCGATGCTCTATCCCCAGGAGGTGGTTGAGCAGTATAACTGGCCCGATATTTCCCACTTTGGGGGATGGGTGGCCTATAAGCAACACAGCCAAGGGTAATCGCTTATCCTTCCGGCACCGAGCGCCCATCCAGCAGGTAAATACGATCGTCGCTCACCGTCGCAATCAGGCCCCCTGGGAAGGGGTCCGTGCGGGACTTGTTGGGCGCATGGAAGAGAAACAGCAGCTTTTCTATGTGCTGATAGCTGGGGGTACAGGGCAACACCTGTTGGAGAATCTGGCGAATCACCCGGCGCTGTAGGGCTAGGGGCGCAGTGCGTAATAACAGGCGATCAATAACGGCCCGCTGCTGGGGGGATTCGGGGGCCAACTCGGCACGTTTGCGCAGAACTTCCGTGACGGCCTCCAGGTACTCAATATCGGCCCGTAACAGTTCCGCCGTCTGGGCGAGGGCCTGTTCCACCTGGGGGTTGAAGTGGGTTTGTAGGTAGGGAATCAGATCCAGACGAATGCGGTTGCGGGCTTGGCCCAATGAACGATTGGTCTCATCCTCCCATACGGTCAGGTGTTGTTGTTGGCAGAATTGTCCGGTTTCTTGGCGGCTGAACTCTAGCAACGGGCGCACCAATTGCACTTGGGGAGAGAGGGGCCGCATCCACGTCAGGGCTGGCAGACCATCGGTCCCACTGCCCCGGATGAGGTTATAAATAAGGGTTTCTGCCCGATCGCTTTGGGTGTGGGCGGTGAGGACGTAGGCATAGTAATGTTCCTCGGCAAGGCGAGTAAAGCACTGGTAACGCCACTCACGGGCGGCAGCCTCGCTACTGGGGGGAGACACTGCCGTTTCTAGGAAAAAGGGCAATTGCCAATCCTGGGCCAGTTTGGCCACCCAATCGGCATTAGCGGTGGCATCCTCACGCCAACCGTGGTTACAGTGGACGATCGCTAACTCCCATTGCCAGAGTAATTGGAGATCGAGTAGTAACTTGATCAAGCATAGGGAATCTTGTCCACCGGAGACAGCCACTAGCAGCCGAGCCATCGGCTCCACCAGTTTGCGTTGGCGGAGAGTGCGATGCAGGCGGGCATGCAGATCGGTCCAGGCATTGCCGGGATGCGGACGTTCCGGTAGTGACTCCGGTAGCGATTCACGGTGCATGACCCTTAAAGCCAGCGATGTGCCAGGGCCAAAAGCAAGTTCAGGCTCAGTGCAGCCACTCCCAAGCTTAGGATGATAAACAGGGTGATGCTCAACACTGACCGCAAGGGTTTGTAGCGTTGGGGGTTCATGGGCCAAGTAGGAAAACGGTAGATCGGGGTCGAGGCACTAGCGATCCCATCCCCGATCATACACTGGGATCTGGAGCCAAGCTGTACTAGAAAATTTCAACGGTAAACAGCCGATGCGTCGCATCCGTGACGGGAGGATGTCAGGATAAAGACAGTGGTTGACACTTCTTTCCCCGCGAGACGATTTATGGTACGAGCACCTGTTGTCCTCTCAACCTCGGTTCCGGCGACTGACCTTGCGGCCCATGCGATCGCCCAAATACAGCAGGCAGGCTGTGAGTATGGGGATATTCGGGTGCGCAGCGATCGGCACCAATCCCTGCTCGCCCACGATCGCTCCCTAGGGCAACTGACCGATCACGAGAGTTGTGGCTTTGGGGTGCGCGTTTTGTGGGAGGGGGCTTGGGGATTCGCTGCCAGCCCCCATCGGACCCTGGCGGAGGTGGAGCGGGTGGTTGCTCTGGCGATCGCGGTTGCCCAGAGTAGTCGGCTGTCGCAACAACACCGGGTACAACTGGCTCCCGTTGCCGCCTACCGGGATGACTACGTGACGCCGATCGTGCTTGATCCGTTCGCGGTTTCGGTCGAGACGAAGGCCGAGCTTTTGTTGACGATTACCGATCGCCTGCTGCGCTACAGCGATCGGGGCCTCAAAAAAGCCTATGCGTCCCTGCGGTTTACCCGTGCCGAGCAGTGGTTTGCCTCCACCGAAGGCTCCCAGATCCACCAGGTGCTCTACCGCAGTCATGCGGGTTTTCGGGCAACGGCGATCGCGGCGGGGGATGCCCAAAGCCGCAGCTATGAGCGGCCTCCCCTCAATCGGGGGTATGAGCACATCGATGCCACCGATCTCTTGGCCCAGATCGATCGTGTGGCCACGGAGGCGATCGCCAAGGTTCAAGCCCCCAGAGGCCCCCAGGGTGAGCCACTAACCCTGATCCTGACCCCCGCCCATCTTTACTTGACGATTCACGAGTCGGTGGGCCATCCCACGGAACTCGATCGGGTCTATGGCTACGAGGCCAATTTTGCGGGCACCAGTTTCGCAACCCCGGATTTGCTGGGGCAGCTACCGTATGCCGCGCCGTGGGTGAATTTCCGCGCCGATCGCACCCAACCCGGTGGACGCAGTACGATGGCCTATGACGATGAGGGGGTACCGGCCCAGGATTGGTATGTGGTCAAGGATGGCGTCTTGGTGGACTACCTCAGCGATCGGGAGACGGCCCATCGCCTAGGGCAAGGGGGGAGCCGGGGCTGTGCCTATGCCGATAGTTGGGCCAGTGTGCCAATGGTGCGGATTCCCAACCTGGGGCTAGAGCCAGGGCCAACGGGCGGGTCCCACACGGCAACCCTGGCGGAAATGATTGCGGATACGGACAATGGGATTTTGATTGATGGGATTGGCAGTTTTTCCATCGACCAGCAGCGGCGGAATTTCCAGTTTGGCGGAGATGCGTTTTGGAAAATTGAGCGGGGACGGTGCGTGGGGATGTTGAAAGATGTGACCTACCAGGCGGCCACAACTGAATTTTGGAATGCGGTGGATGCGATCGGGCCTGCGGCGGAGGTGGAGCAGCAGGGGACCTGTTTTTGCGGGAAGGGGGAACCCCTCCAGATCGCCCAGATGACCCACGCCTGTGTGCCCGTGCGGGTGCGGGGGGTACAGGTGGGACGGGATTGAGGCGGGGGGAAGTGGGTCGATGCGGGGAGGGGACGGGGTGAACCACGACGGTGCGAAGAGCACAAAAGTTCACCCCGAACAGGGCCTTGAGCATGGTCGCCTTAAGACCTAGCGGGGCTGTTTCAGGAGGGCTAACCACTCCCGAATTTGCTCGGCGGCAATGTCCCGGCCTCCTAGCCCAAAGGCAAGGGCAATCGCGACGGCAATCGCCCCTAATAGGAGACCAAAGGCTAGGTTCACAATGTCAGGTGCAATGCCCATTTGTTGCAAGGCCATTGCCCCGGCGAAGATCAAAATGGCTATGCGGGCAGTTTGGCCCAAAACGTTGGCTTGACGATTACCGGCCCCGGCAATGAGGGTATAGGCAAGATTGGCTAAGTAGAGGCCAATGCCGAAGACGACTAAGCCCGCCAGAATGCGGCCTGCAATCACAATAATGCCACTCACCAGGGTAGTCAGGGCGCTGATGTTCAAGATATCCACTGCCGCAACGGTCGCAAACAGAAGGATCGTCACCAGAACGATGACACCGACGATTTCCGAGGGAGTTTGCCGGGGGGAGGGGGTGCTTGGCGAAATCTCTGGAGCTGGGGAGGGAGTATCCGTCGGTTGCGATCGGGTGGGCTGCAAGCCGAGCCAAGCAAATAGGTTATTAAAGCCAATTCCCGTGAGAACATGGGTGACTAATTCGCCGACAAATTGGCCAATGACGTAGGCAACGATCAGGATTAAAATGGCGGTGAAGAGTCTGGGTAGGGCACCTAATGCCGTCTCCAGCATGGCGATCGCGGGTTGGGAAATTGCACTAATTCGCAGGGCTTCCAGAGCCGAAATCGCCGTGGGGATCAGGATCAGGACATAGATAATTGACCCCACAATCCAGGAAAAGGATTGGCTCGTTGTGGTTGGGGTCAGGCCAAATTTTTCCCCCAGACGATCCGCGCCCGCTGCGGCCAAGAAATTAGTGACAATTCGGCGCACCACTTGGGCCAGCAACCACCCGACAAAACCAATCAGTAAGGCGGCAAAAATATTGGGTAAAACTAGTAAAATTTCATTCAATAATTGCTGAACAGGTTGGAGGGTACCCTGGAGTTGCAGGGTATTCAGGACGGCGGGCAGAAAGAGTAAAAAGATGAACCAATAAACCACATTACTAATGGTCTGGGTCAGGGAATAGGGAGCCGACATCGCCCCTTCACCCACCTGTTCACCCACTTGCTCACCCACCTGTTCACCCAGCCGTTCATCAAGTTTGGCTGTCTCCAAGGTTCGGGTCAGAATTAATTTGACGATCGTGGCTAAAATCCAAGCAGCGGCGAGTAATAGGGCTGCTCCCGCTAATTTCGGAATAAAACCAATAATTTGATCCAGTAGCGATTGTAAGGGTTGTGACACTCCTGAGAGTTGTAAGGTCTGAAGAACCGCAATCAGGGTAAAAATAATGATGATCCAGAAAACGATACTAGCAACCCATTTTTCAAGCTGGGGAGATGGGCGACCTGACTGTTGCCCGCCAGTAATCCAGTTGGCAATTTGATTATCGATCGCCGTTCGCTTAAGCACCCCCCGCGTAAAGGAAGCGGCGATCGCGGCAATAATCCAACCCGCCACCAAGAGCAGGATCGCCCCCGCCACACTGAGAATAAATGGACCTAGATCGCGTTGGATCTGTGCCCATGCGGCACCGGGATCGCGTAAGTCTAGTTGGGCTAGGGGGACACCTAAAGGGTTTAAAACAACCTGTAGAGCAGCCATAGGGAAAGAACTCCACTGTGCAAGTTTTCCGGTTCTCTTCAGCCGATCGCCAAACCAATGACAATCATCTTGGTGTTGACTGGGTACTGAATTCAGGTTCAGGACAGCGGCTCATCCATTTTTTGAATATTTGCAATCGTGATGAATTCGGCAACCCTGCTGAAGGATAACTACTTAAACATACCGTCAGACTATCGGTTTTGAGAAATGGCGTCAATGCCGACGCTCGGATGACCAAGGGCGAGTGGTTTGGGGACGATCACAGACATACCGGTGTTGGGTTATCCCTGCCAGCCTAGGGGAACTCGTCACTAGCGAACATAAAACTTTATAAATCGACTTGGAAACCCGACTCGATTGGTCAAGGTTAGTTGATATAATCAGTCTGTTTGGACATCCTCATACTTATGTAGGCAATTCCCTGCGAGTTGCCAAACTCTTTTCTAGCCACATCTAGGGCTAGCTACTTGTTTTGGTTGTTTAAATTAAGATTAAGGATTAAGTAAAGAATGACCTTGACGAAACGATGTGTCGCTGAGTTTATTGGCACGTTTTGGTTGGTTTTTGGGGGGTGTGGGAGTGCGGTCCTGGCCGCAGCGTTTCCGGATGCCAATAATGCGATCGGCATTGGGCTAGCTGGGGTCTCTCTGGCCTTTGGGTTAACCGTCTTAACCAGAAGTGTTGAATGATAGGAAATGTGTTAAAAAATAGCCTCTAATCGTGTA
>JBBILC010000062.1:0-28742 GCA_037445115.1 Coleofasciculaceae cyanobacterium bin_20 | reverse complement strand
GAAGAGAAGAGAGAAGAGAGAGGAGTAATCAGCCAAGGGTAAACCACTAATCACTCACCCACTCACCCACTCACCCACTCACCCACCCACCCATCCGCTCACCCACTTACCCACCCACCCACCAACTCCGAGGTTCCCCCATGAGTGCTAAAAATCCTCCGATTCCCTCCGAAGCCTATCGCCAAATGTTAGTCCGCGATGGTGAACGGCGATTTCAGGAGTGGCATGGGAATTTGCTACGCCATCAACAGGAATTTCGGGCCTCCGTTAGCACTCACCGCGATCGCTATATTCCCTCGGAAACCTATCGCCAAATGCTGGTCAAAGATGGTGAACAGCGTTTTAAGGAGTGGCATAGCAATTATCTCAACTATCAAAAGCAATATTTAGCTGAATTAGCTGCCAGCCGTCGCTCCTAATCCTCGCGCTTAGCCCTCATGCATTCTTCCCTGAATCTATCGGAATCGACCACCTTAGCCACACCCCGTAAAAATAAGGAGGCAGGCTTAGCGCCCCTGTTGTTAACAGTTGTTGAACTCATCCGGCAACTGATGGAGGCGCAAGTCATTCGGCGCATGGAGGCCGGTTTATTGTCCGATGCCGACCTCGATCGGGCGGCAGATAGTCTGCGGCAATTGGAAAATCAAGTCATCCAACTCTGTGAAATTTTTGAAATTGATCCGGCAGATTTGAATATTGATTTGGGTGAGGTGGGGTCGCTCTTGCCCAAAGGAAACGGCTACTATCCCGGCGAAACGAGCGATCGTCCTTCGCTGTTAGAATTACTCGATCGTCTTCTCCATGTTGGTGTTGTCCTGGAGGGAGATGTTGATCTAGGGCTAGCCGAACTCAGTTTAATCCAAGCCAAGCTGCGACTAGTTTTAACATCCCGGCCAGCCGGGGCCTAAAAGGTTGTTGAGAAGGTCTAGATAGGGGTGCTGTGACCGACTCAAGTCGTCACTTGACTTTGTTTGCTAATAAACACACTGCGATCTCGCCCCTGGGAGAGGCGGCAAGAAGTCCTATAGAGAAGCTAGTACCGTAAACATAAAGTTTCGCAACGTTGGTAGTAGCGACTTGAGGCGTTGCAGGCTAAAGTCTGAACTACAAACGTTGTGCGATCGCACGCTTGGTCAGCACTGGCAAGGAAGAAAAATATTGGTTTTCCTGTCGTCAACCCAGGCCAAGGCGATGGACGATCGCACGCTGACAACTAGCCCGATCGCGGTTCATCACAGGGGCGATCGCGCCGCGAACGTCTTTTCGGCTGACCAATAGCTAGACCACAATAGTCTCTTAATACAGCAGCATAACGATTTTATACGCCGTTTTTGTCCGCGCATCTCATCATTGAACTTGAATGACATCAAAGCTCTCTCGAGCGCTAATCCGATAAAATAAAAAATCAACATCAAGGGTAAGAATCTGCCGATACCCAGTCTTCTCAGCCGCCAAAACCAAAGTTGTATCTGCTAAATCCATTGGTTCGTCACGATATTTCTCCATCAGATCTAATAAACGGGCATAGTCATTGTCCTTAACTTCGTAAATGAACAGGAGTTTGTCTAAGAGAAGCTGCCCTAACTGTTTTTGCATTGCCCAACCGCCGCAATGGAGAGCAAGATACATGGCTTCTGTCAGGCATGACCAGGTTGTGAGCAGAGTTTTGCCAAACCTGTAACGGTTGTTCGATAGGCGTTGTGTTGAGGTTGGGTGCGATCGACCAAGCAAAGCAAAACCCCAGCGTCACAGAGAATCACAGGTTGAGTCCTTGTTGTCGATATTTACTCAACAAGTGTTGTTGATACTCGCTGGTTGCTGCTGTTGGTGTGTTTTCTGGAGCGATTTCTAAGCCATCGGCAGCCTCAAACCATTGTGCCCACGCTTCGGAGCGATCGCCCTCAAGCAAATCAATTGCTGTTTTGGCTTGACGATTGCGTGTGATGAAGTCGATAAAGTTGATAATTTCTTTTACCAGCGATTCTGGAAGTTTCTGGATCTTCGCGATCGCGGTTTCTCGAATTGTCACAATTATCACCTCTGTCAAAATCGCTGGACCGATCAACGTAACCTTGTTTACTCCTCAAGTTTAGCGGATACCGTTCTCATCGATCGAGAAAATCACTTGGTTATCGCACCCCTTATGAAGTATTCTATGAACATCGCTTAGACACTGTTGCACTTCAAATCTGAACTGGTGTTTGATAATGGCAAAGAATTTAGTGGTCATGCGGAGTTGAGTGAGAGGTTAAAGTTATCATGTTATTTTGCCAATCCTTACCACTCCTGGGAGCGAGGATTAAATGAGCATACAAATGGATTATTAAGACAGTTTTTTCCAAAGCAGACAAATTTCAGAATAGTGAAAGCAGAGGCATTAGAAGAAGTCGTCATGTTGATCAACAAAAGGCCTAGGAAATCGCTTGACTACAAAACACCCTTCGAAGTATTCTATGCAGATAGGTCAGACGCTGTTGCACTTCAAACTTGAATTGGCGTGAGCTTAGGAGAAAATATACGCCAACGGGATCAGGATGTAGGGGCGGTTTGCGCTTAAATTTCGGCTGCAACCAATAACCTCTATGAACCCGCCCATTGGAGGTTTTGTGCATTCCCTAGCTGCAAAACATGACAGGTTAATTGGGAAGATCCCATTTGAGCCATGCCATAATGATATTCAGATGTCGATCATTAATACGCAGAAGCTTCCAAAACACGCTACAATTTAGTTATCTTTATATAAGCATGAAGACAACTGCCTATTTTGAGCAAAAGTTAATAGAACGACCTGAGATTCGACGCGAATGGTGCCAGCGTGTTATTACGCATCCGTTGAAAACGATGATCCAACCAAATGGACGCATCAGCTATTGGGCTGTGATCCCAGAGTATGGAGATCGAACACTCAGAGTCATTACCCTAGAAGATGCTGAAACCTTGCATAATGCTTACTTCGATCGTAATTTCCGTTCTCGCTTGCAAAAAGGATTAGAACCATGAAAATCCAGTATTTCCCAGAAACAGATACCCTCTCGATTCGCCTGAATAATAATCCCAGTACAGAATCAGAAGAAGTGTCCCCTGATGTTGTTGTTGATTTTGATACAAACGGTAATGTTGTCGGTCTAGAGATTGATCTGGCCTCCACTAAGGTTGATCTCAAAAATTTAGACTTGCAAGGACTTTTAATGCCAGAACTATCGGTACAATGAGTTGTATGAACCAGCTACCCATCACCATCTCCCACGTGCAGATTCGTGACTTTTGCCAACGGCACCCTTTATGAGTTGAGAGAATTTCATGCTTAAACCAATAACCAACCCTAGCTTGAATGCAGCCGAAATCAAAGATATCATGAAAACTGCTATAGCAGTCCCAAGTTATTCGTAAGATTAAGTCAAGACAGAATAAGCCGGGAGCAAAAATTATGGCCATGCTTATTCTCACAAATCATCTAGGATTGCTATATTCTAGCAATAGGGCAGGTTTATCAAGGTTGTCGGTAGGCAGCAGAGATTCTGGCGAACCTGCCCCTACCGTTCAATCCTGATGGCAAGCGATCGCGTTGAGTGAACTGGCGCGTCGTGGATCAGCGATAGAAGCTTCAGATACCAATTCACTTAGGCTTCATGTTCTATTACATATCTGGAACTTTGGGTCTGATCTGCGCGGTGGGGCAAACGGGGCACGCCTTCGCCTCGCACCCCACAAGGATTGGGCAGTCAACCAACCCACCCAATTGGGAGCGGTATTGCAAACCCTTGAGGGCATCCAAACGGCGTTCAATGATGCCCAGCCACGTGGACAGGGGCAATCCCTGATTGGAAGCCTCCAGAAGGTGTTCAGCCAATCGTCAGCGCGTTAGAACACAACAGCAGGGGAGGGGGGCTAGATATCGATACTATCCGTCGTTGGGCTGCTTGACGGACAACAGGCTGTCCCCTTCCCTAAAATCCCGCTCTCCGACAGGGAAGATGGGGAGCAGAACGGTCAAACTTACAGCGATATCTGGCGACGCTGGCTTGCCCAGCAACGTCAATCCTAGACAGCGGTGAAAAGTAGTGCTGTTTGGAAGAGACAGCCGCTTAAAAATTTGCCAGAATAGAAATATAGCCATGCAAGCTCCGGTTAAAAACAGGCGAGAGATTACTGTGGGAGAAGGGAGAGGAGCGCACTGGCCCCTAAGGCAAACACAAACTTGCCCTTAAAGCAGATACCAGAGGACTGCTTTGCTAGCCACGCAATGCAGGAGGCGAAGAGATGAAGATGCATCAGGCCTTGAAACAACACTTGCAATCGTTGAAAGAACATGCACGTCAAATCATGCGCCATTCAACGGCAATCTTTCGGCACCGCGATCGCGGTAGCTATGCCGGACGCACTAAAGGCGGTTAACCCTTCATAGCCATAGGGCTGGAACTCACCGTTGGCGTTAGTCAGGAGAAGCACCCCAAAGGGGGTGAGACGCCCCCGTCTAGGGTTGGGAAACGGGCACGATGCCGCGAGCGAAGTCCGATCCCAGGCTTCTCCTTTTCTACTCAGTGGGCGTGAGGAGGGGGCAGTCTGCGGGGGTAACCCTGTACCCAGCGTTTGGGATAGGAGGATAGGGGATATGGAAAGCAACCGTCGGTTTGATCAATATCTTGGCATCGTTGAAGGGGGACGCTTTATCCTATTGCTGCCAGAGGCGGAAGCCGGTAGCCATCTTCGGCTCACCACCCTTGAGCGCACAATGGCTCAACCCCCAGAAGTGGATGAAATTCACCTGGATGAATCGGAAGGCCAAGTGGTCATGGTCAGTGGAGACGCAGACCCACAGTGGATCTGGTCAGCACAAGTGGTGGACGTGGCGGGACCGATCGTCTCGGCCCTAGCCATTAGTCTACTTCCGGGCCTGCTGAGACGACCTGTCCCTGCTTAAAACCTGCTACTCGGACACATGATCATCCGCAACCCTAGGTCTTATGGGCAAGGAGGCGGGGATGGAGGGCATCGTGCTACTACAAGCCAGCTTGATGGGCGGTAGGTGGGGGCGATCGCGATCATCTGGGGCCCCCCCCCCAAGTACAGACAATATGGCAGCCAGCATGGCAGCCCTGGAACCGGAACTGAAGCTCCGTCGCCTAGACATGGTGGAGCAACAAATCCACCAACGGGGCATTACGGACTCGCGTGTACTGGCGGCCCTGCGCCGTGTCCCTCGCCATCAGTTTGTTGATCCCGCCTGGCTTGATGCGGCCTATACCGATCATGCGTTGCCCATCAGCCAGGGCCAAACCATCTCCCAGCCCTATATCGTGGCCTATATGACTGCCGCCGCCCAACTGAGTCCCACGGCGATCGTCTTGGAGATTGGCACGGGTTCGGGCTACCAGGCAGCCATTTTGGCCGAATTAGTGCGGGAGGTCTATAGCGTTGAACGGATTCCAGCCCTCGCTGAGCGGGCACAGGCGACCCTCCAGCATTTGGGCTATACCAATATCCACATCCGCGTGGCCGACGGCTACCAGGGATGGCCAGAGTTTGCCCCCTATGACGCGATCGTGGTCACGGCGGCTCCCCGTGAAATCCCCACTGCCCTTTTGGCCCAACTGGCTCCCCAAGGCAGGTTGGTCATCCCGGTGGGAGAATGGCACCAGGACATCCAGGTCATTACCCAGACACCGGAGGGCTTGCACCTAGAAACGACCTTACCGGTGCAATTTGTACCGATGGTGGCGGGGCTGCCGCACGGCCCTGGGGACTGCCCTTAGGGACCAAGTTTGCCTATGATGGTGCTGTGAGTTCAGGAGGGGCAGGATGCCGACCCTAGGCGTCAATATTGATCACATTGCGACCATTCGGCAGGCGAGGCGGACGGTTGAACCAGACCCCATTGCTGCTGCCGTCTTGGCTGAACTAGCGGGAGCGGATGGCATCACGGCCCACCTGCGGGAGGATCGGCGGCATATTCAGGACCGTGATATCCAACTCCTTCGCCAGACCGTGCGCACCCATCTGAATTTGGAAATGGCGGCCACGGACGAAATGGTGGCGATCGCCCTCAGCGTGAAGCCCGATTATGTGACCCTAGTACCGGAGCGCCGTGAAGAAGTCACGACCGAGGGGGGGCTGGATGTGGCCAGTCAGCCCGATCGCCTGCACCAGGTGGTCACCACCTTACAAACGGCGGGGATGCCGGTGAGTCTCTTTATTGATGCCGATGCGACCCAAATTCAAGCCGCTGCTGCGATCGGGACTCAATTCATTGAACTCCATACGGGTCCCTATGCCGAAGCAAGGGATGCCCTCAGCCAGCAGCGGGAATTACAGGTGCTAACCACGGGCTGTGAGCAGGCGATCGCCCTAGGACTGCGGGTGAATGCGGGACATGGCCTGACCTATTGGAATGTTTATCCGGTGGCCCGTATCCCTGGGATGGAGGAGTTGAATATTGGTCATACGATCGTCAGTCGCGCCGCATTAGTCGGCATGGAACGGGCAGTACGGGAGATGAAGCAGGCCATGCGCGGGGAGTAGGCTCTGGTGAAAAAGCGCGTTACCCTTACTTTCCCCAAACGCTCGGTCCACATGCCGATCACCTATCGTCTGGCCAAGGATTTTAATGTGGCCGCCAACATCATCCGGGCGCAGGTGGCCCCCAACCAAGTCGGCAAACTGGTTGTCGAACTGTCTGGGGATATTGATGAGCTGGAGGCGGCGATCGACTGGATGCGAACCCAGGATATCGGGGTGGCGATCGCCAGCCGGGAAATTTTAATTGATGAGGCGGTCTGCGTCCATTGTGGTCTGTGTACGGGGGTTTGCCCCACGGAAGCCCTCAGCCTGGAACCCCAAACCTTTCGGTTGAACTTTACGCGATCGCGCTGTGTCCTGTGCGAACAGTGCATTCCCACCTGTCCCGTGCAGGCCATTTCAACCAACCTCTAGACTGGCTATTGTTGGCTCGATCATTGCCCATTCGGCAGGGCTGAGGGGTTGCGGCTGGAGGGTGACCCCAAAGCAATCGCTCGCGGCCTGGGCGAGGGCAGCGATGATGGTCTCAAGGTCTAGATGGGCGAGTTGGGGTAGACTTGCCCCGGACATAAGCTGGGGCGATCGGGCGGCTGGCCCTAGGGACGTCCCAAAGACAGTGGCGTATAACTCCGGATCAGGATTCAGCCGGATCGACCCATGTTGCAGTAGGGATTGGCCCCGGCGTAGCTGGGCACTCCCAATGAACTTGGTCCCATCGGCTAACACGAGGTCGGCGGCGGTGGCGAGGCCAAAGCAGTTGGTCTGCTGGGCGTACCCCCCTCCGGCGGTGCCATAGTGCAAATCAATGCTGAGTGTCTGCCACCCTCGGATCAAAAACTCACACAGGTGGCGATAGGCTTGGCAGCGATCGCGTAGCGTCCCCACCGGAGAATCGCCGCCCATTGCGGAGGTGATGAGGGCATAGGTCAGATCCCCCTGGTGCAAAACAGCCCGTCCTCCCGTGGGGCGTCGCACCCGATCGACCGCTTGTCCCTGCCAGGTCAGGGTGTCCCAGGTCGGTGGCCAGTGGCGTTGGTGGTAGCCGAGGGAAATCGCGATCGGGGACCAGGTATAAAACCGCAGGGTGGGGGGGTGTAAGCCCCGGTAATGTTGGTCCAGCAGCCAGCGATCGATCGCCATCTGTTGTGCCCCGGTTGCGGACAGGAGGGGAATGAATCGCCAAGTCTGGGTTGCCATACCTGCCTTGAATGGATTGCTAGGGAGTTTGGGGTGGACGACGTAACCAACCCGTCTGCTATGCCCCCTGGTCCCTTATGGGAACGGGGGCTGGGGGATGCGGGCAAACGGCCATGAGATCATCCAGCAGAGCATAGTCTGGCAAGGGAGCCGTGATGAGCTTACCCGCCCGAATCACCTGGCGATCGTGCTGTGATCGCGCGAGCAATTCGGTAAACCCCCGCCCCCGAAAGCCAATCAAGTTGGCAGGTGCACCCACCCCAAGGGTGCCCCGGTCAGCTAACCCCATCAATCGGGCCGGAATGGCGGTGACGCTAGGACACCAGGCGGCGATCGGGCGATCGAGGTGGGCAATTTTGACCGCCTGGGCAAACACATCTAGGACATCGTGATCGCCAAAGGCATGAAACGGATCACGGCAATTATCACTGGCAAAGGCGACGGGTACCCCTGCCTGGGCTAACTCGTGCACTAAGGTAA
This sequence comes from Coleofasciculaceae cyanobacterium bin_20, assembly GCA_037445115.1. GTDB lineage: Bacteria > Cyanobacteriota > Cyanobacteriia > B231 > B231 > Trichothermofontia. The sequence continues at coordinate 20,549 of JBBILC010000062.1, read as the reverse complement.
CCCCTCGCCAGCGAGGCGTTTGGCCCGGTAAGCGCCCCTGAAGGTAAAGATTGCACTGGGGCAAACTCACGATGCCAATCCCTGCGGCCTGTACCTGGGCGATCGTGGCTTTGACCTGGGCCGAGGGCTGCATGGCCAAACTACAGCAATGCCCACACACAATTTGGCCTGGAAATGGATGGCGTAAGGCAGTCTCCGCAATCAGAGATAAAGCGCTCACGGCGGCGTCACCAGTTTCATCAACATGAAAATCTACATCTACCCCCCGATCGCGGGCCAGCGCCAACACGCGCTCAATCTGGGCGACCCAATCCGGATGGGGATAGACTACCCCACCTAAAATCCCCCCCGATGCGGCCACCCAATCCGCTAGGGCTTCCCCCGGCGTACCGGCGTAGTGATCGAGGGTGACCAACGAAGCCGCCTGGAGGGTAATGCGATCGGCCCACTCATCCCGTAACTGCCGAAACACGGCCCAACTGATGGCCGCCTGCTCCCCCCAGGAATCTAAATGCGTCCGGATCGCCTGGGTCCCGTGGGCGTAACTACACTGAAGCCCAAAGGTCATCCGCCGATAGAGATCCTCGGCTTGCCAATGGGTTTGGGCATCGATTTGGCTGGCCATAACCGCCTGCGCAAAGGTGCCATCGGGGTTACTCGCACGGGGCCAGATATGGCTTTTGTCCAAATGGGTATGCAGATCGATGAAGCAAGGCCAAAGTTGTCCCCCGCGCAGATCAAGCTGGGGGCGACCATCCGTCGGGAGTGTCGGGGTGAGCGTAGCGATCGTCCCGGCCTGAATTTCCACATGCAACTGGACCCGTTGTTCCGCATTGGCAAGTTGCCCTTCCCCAGGTGGGATATCGCGCAGCAACGAAACCGGAATGCTGGCATTCACCAACCAGTAATGATCCGTATCCATGTCTCGCTAGGGGCCTCGCGCAAGGGATGACAATGAATGGGAAAACAGGGACAACATTACATTGCCCCTGCTCACAACGCCAAAATTATCATGGGCAAGGTTGACTAGCCTTCCTTATTGATGAAGGGTAGTAGCGCCAACAGGCGTGCTCGTTTGATCGCAAGGGTCAGGTGACGTTGCTGTTTAGCCGTCAGCCCAGTAATGCGGCGGGGTAAAATCTTGCCCCGTTCGGTGATGAACTTACGCAGCAAATCGATATCTTTGTAATCGATCGGCTCATCTGGTTTGATCGGCGATACCCGACGACGGAAATAGGAGGTCATAATTTCACACTGTTAAGGCAACTGTTAAGGTGACTGTCTAAAGCAACTGTCTAAAGCGACTGTAATGCCAGCAATCAAGTAAGTTATGCCAGCGCTAGGGACCGGCTACCGACCCTAGATACGGCTCATCGCCGCAATTGCGTCCCTGGTCTACTTAATCCCTTGCTACTTAATCTCTTTATGAACCGTGTGCTTATTACAGTGGGGGCAAAACTTTTTCAGTTCTAACCGCGCTGTGGTGTTGCGGCGATTCTTCATCGTCGTATAGCGAGACACCCCTGGAGAGCGTTTGTCGGGATTTGTCCGACATTCCGTACACTCCAGCGTAATTACAATCCGAACTCCCTTGTTTTTAGCCATGATACCCGGACTCTAGCTCAAACTGGCACAGTCTCCTATCATCGCACACGTTGGCGAAATTGAGCAACTAATCGTTTCAGTTTTAAGTCAAGAGAGTATCCCCGTCGGGTTTGCACGACGATCGTCCCAGCAATGCGATCGTGGAAGGCTTGCCGCTTCTCCACATCTCCAAACGCCAGCCCCACATCCCCCAACAGGGGGATTACGGCCAGCAACACTGCCCCATTCAGTACCCCCGTGGGTCGAATCAAATTATTGACACTGATGACGAGCAAGAGTGTACAGGCCCCAATAATCGCTTCCCGTTTGGCCAGATCTAACAAACCAGGCACTCTGCCGTAGCGTTCATTCACCACCTTCATATCCAGCGCCCAGCGCCCCAAAGTCTGACCCTGATTGCGAGATACCCAAAGGACGCGGGCACCGAGCCAGAGGCAAATGTAGGCCGGTATCTGCCAGAGCGGCCCAACAAAGCTACTCAGGAGCCACACCAACACAAAATCAATAGCGAGCGCCCCCCCTCGTCGTCCGGGGGGTACCCTGGGTAGGCGATCGCGATAACGTGGCATAGCCATACTGGCATTCCTCTGCCCCAATTTTCCTCTTCATCAATAGCAGAAAAAAGCGGCTATCGACAGTCCAAGAGTTGTTTAGGGCAGCTTGCAAGGTTGGTCGCACTCGATCGTCGCGCATCCGTAGCGCTTAGCGGCCCTCTAAAGGCAGCATTCTAAAATCAGCTATCAAAATCCACACAATCAGCCATTAACAGTGGGATAGCCGTCTCGGCTGTCGGAGTGGCAGGCAAGATGTGACGCACAATCAGCCATTAACAGTGGGATAGCCGTCTCGGCTGTCGGAGTGGCAGGCAAGATGCTTACCCCACACCTGTTGTTCGAGCTACTAAAATTGGGTGACGACAGTCGTCGTTGCCAGACTAATCTTCTGCGTCCGAGCTACCAACTTGCTTGAGATGGATGTGCTTACGACCGAGGGAAATCTCGAATTCATCCCCGGGTTGTAATCCCATTTGTTTGGTGTAGGCAGCCCCAATTAGCAAGTTGCCATTGGCTTGTACTGTAATCCGGTAGCTGGCACTGCGGCCACCACGACCATTGCCATTTTGCTTGCTTTCGAGATCCAATCCCTCCGCCTCTAGTAGGGCATTGAGGAATTTCATCATGTTGACGCGATCGATGCCGTTCTTCGATTGGGTGTAGTAACCGCAGGCCCTCGCCTTGTCTTCCTTGCTCAGGTGATCGAGATCTTTTACGCGGGCTAGCAGTTCTTCCCCGGTCAAGGGTTGTTCCGTCTTCTTTTTCTTAGCCATTAATACAAAACTCAAAGGGTAATGAAAGGGGACATACTCGCCTAACTGTTCGATCCCTAGTATTGGTGACCAACTCACAGTTAGCCTTGTGTTTCCATCATAGTACACGAATGTTCTAATCTTTTGCGTAAAAGCAACTATTTTTTGTCAAATTTCTATCAGATTGGTCACGGTTTACCGGGAAGTATCGTCAAGGGTTGAGTATTCTTGTCGCTAATTAACCACGCCCTCGCTAAAATCGCGTCGTCAAAGTGGGCGAAGAGGTGTAGAGAGACCAGCCCACACGCCCAATCTTTCAGCCTAGAATGCGGTAAGGTGTTACTGGATATTGGCGATGAAATTAACAACCCGTGGTCACTATAGTGTGAAAGCCCTGCTAGATTTAAGTCTCCAACCGGACTATGGCCCCGCGTCCGTAAAAAACATCGCTCAACGCCAAGAGATCCCTGCTCCCTATTTGGAAAAGCTGTTAATTGAGTTACGGCGTGTCGGCATTGTCCGATCGCTCCGGGGTGTGCAAGGTGGCTATCAATTGGCGCGTCCGCCAGCCCAAATTTCGGTTGGACAAATTCTGGAAGCCGTCGGCGAGACCCTAGAACCCCTCGCGGGTTTTACACCAACTAGTCGCCAAGCAGGTGACTGGGTGACGGTGAGCCTCTGGCATCGCTTGCACCAAAAACTTAAGGAAGCATTGTATAGCATTTCCCTCGAAGATCTTTACTATGATGCCCGCAGTTGGCAAGCGGCTCAAGGGGAAGAAACTAACTTTATCATCTAGGGGGGATAGGGATCTTGGGTTTTGAGGCCGGAATAGTTCTGGGATTAGCTGCACTTCTGGACTATGCGATCGCCGATCCGTGGTCTTGGCCCCATCCCGTGCAGTTGATGGGCTGGATCATCCGCCACTATGTGGGTTTCTTCCTGGCGCGATCGCTGACAAAACCAGTGGGGGTTTCCTATCGCCTGGCAGGGGCTGGGTTAGCCCTAGGGTTAATTATCGGTAGTGGTCTGATGAGTGCCTTGCTGCTAGCAAGCCTCACCTGGGTACATCCGTGGTTAGGGCAAGCTGGCGCGATCGTTCTTCTGGCAAGTTGTTTTGCTGGACGCAGTTTAAGGCGAGCGGCTGAGGAAGTTTTGCAGCCCCTGATGGCGGGGGAAGTGGCATTAGCCCGCGATCGTTTAAGTCGCTATGTGGGGCGGGAAACCGCCAACCTAACTGAGCCGGAAATTCTACGGGCGGTTTTAGAAACCGTAGCGGAAAATGCCACAGACGGGGTGTTAGCTCCCCTTTTTTATGCGGGTTTAGGGGCAATGATGCCGACGATCGGACCCGTTCCTCTGGCAATGGCCTACAAAGCTGCGAGTACCCTGGATTCAATGGTGGGCTATCGGGATCTTCCCTATACTGATTTAGGTTGGTTTAGTGCCCGTCTGGAAGATGCCCTGACCTGGCTTCCTTGCCGTTTGACGGTTTTAACCCTAGCCATTTTATCGGGCAATCCTAAATACATTTGGTCAATTTGTCAACGGGATGCGCCGGCTGATCCCAGTCCCAACTCCGGGTGGAGTGAATGTGCCTATGCAGCGGTCCTAGGGGTACAACTCGGAGGCATTAATATATATAGAGGAACCATCAAACGGAAACCCTATTTGGGCGACCCCAGCCAACCCATTACCCCTGCGATCGTCGATCGGGCGCTGCAACTGACCCGGTTTTGCTTTTTAATTTGGTTGGGGCTGCTGCTGGTTTATCTGATCGCTGTCCCGATCGTGTTATTGCAAAATTAATCATGGCCCATGAAGTTGTCGAGATTCTCTCCGCTGAGGAACTCCGTCGCACGGTAAACCGGATGGCATCCGAGATTATCGAAAAGGCGGGTGATCTCTCCCAGTTAGTCCTGGTGGGGATTTACACACGGGGGGTCCCCCTAGCCCAGAGTTTGGCCCGTCAAATTGAGTTACTCGAACAGATATCGGTGCCCGTTGGTGCCCTTGATATTACGTTTTATCGGGATGATTTGGATCAAATTGGTTTGCGCACCCCGGCGAAGACCGACCTGCCGGTTGATTTAGCTCATAAATTAGTGGTGCTGGTGGATGATGTGATTTATAAGGGGCGTACCATCCGGGCAGCTCTGAATGCCATTACGGACTATGGCCGTCCTAGTACGATTCGTCTAGCCGTTTTAGTCGATCGCGGTCATCGGGATTTACCCATCCAACCCGACTTCACGGGTCGCCAACTGCCCACTGCCAAGGAAGAAAAAGTTAAAGTTTATTTGCAAGATCTGGATGGCCGGGATGGGGTCGATCTGATCCCCCGGCCTGATAATTAACTGCCTCAACAATCCCCCAACTTGCACGCAAGCCTCAATACCATTGGCCTATAGGCCACCCGTGGGAGGAGTTGCCCCATCCATCAGCATCGCTTACCCTAAACTAGGCTTATTTCTTTTATTGACCTAGTTGATAGCTTGAGCCTTAAAATGCTTGTGTAATCAGGCTTCTAAAGATACAGCCGTTGCCTCTCTAATGAAGTACTGTCAAGCCTTGCGAACAAGGGGCTTAAGCCCCTTGCCTGTACCTCACCGAGTAGGGAAGTGCTGACGAGATTACGTTGCTTATGAGCGCAAGATTTGTATTTTTCGAGGTGCCCTGATGGGTATACGGTGATGTCTAGCCACAGGATAGTTTTTTTACCTAATTAGCTCTATTGCCTACCCTGTCCATATATATCCATATATATATAAGGCATCTAAGATTTAAGATTAGAAAGTTAATAAGCTTAGATTATTGACTGGGTAATGCAGTTTGTCTACTGCGGTAGACATACGGTAGACAATTAGGGTAGACAGTAGACATTTCATCTATCCTTATTATTAGGGCAGATAGCGTGAAACCCTCGTTATATCTAGGTTTTAAGTAAGCGGGCGATGGGACTCGAACCCACGACGTTCAGCTTGGGAAGCTGACATTCTACCACTGAATTACGCCCGCAACTTGGCACTGCCTAGAGTTTAACCTAATACTGTGCGATTTCCTATCATACCGCACTGGTGAGCATTGTAAAGGAGCTTGGTAGATTTTCGCCTTTCCCCGATCGCTTGCCTACAATGAGGGCGTGTGATCCTAACTTCAGCGTGTCTGCCATGACTTTCGATGTTGCGCCTCGGCTTTGGCTCTACGATACAACGCTGCGCGATGGTGCCCAACGCGAAGGCTTGTCCCTCTCCCTGGAGGATAAACTCCGCATTGCTCGCCTTTTGGATCAGCTAGGGGTGCCTTTCATTGAAGGGGGCTGGCCAGGGGCGAATCCCAAGGATGTCCAATTCTTCTGGCGTTTACGCGAGGAACCGCTTACCCAGGCCGAACCAGTTGCCTTTTGTTCCACCCGTCGTCCCCATACCACAGCCGCTGCCGATTCCCTCTTGCAACCCTTGCTGTCTGCCGGGACCCGCTGGGTCACCATTTTTGGCAAATCCTGGGATCTCCACGTCACGGAAGGGTTAAAGACGACGCTCGACGAAAATCTGGCCATGATCGACGATACGATCGCCTACCTGCGTCGTCAGGATCGGCGGGTCATCTATGATGCCGAGCATTGGTTTGATGGCTATCGGGCTAACCCTGGCTATGCCCTGGCAACCCTGAAAACCGCGATCGCGGCGGGGGCCGAATGGCTCGTCTTTTGCGACACCAATGGGGGCAGCCTCCCCCGTGACATTACGCGTATTGTGGCGGAAGTGATGGCGGTGCTGAATCTTAATCCCCAGGGAGCCAATAACCCGCAGCCTCGCCTAGGTATCCACACCCACAATGATGCGGGGACAGCGGTGGCAAATGCGATCGCGGCGGTGGAAGCCGGGGTCACAATGGTGCAGGGCACGATCAACGGCTATGGGGAACGGTGTGGCAACGCCAACCTGTGTACCCTCATCCCTAACCTGCAACTGAAGTTGGGGTATGACTGTATTCCCCCGACCCAGATGGCCCAGATTACCCACATCAGTCGGGCGACGAGTGAAATTGTCAACTTGGCCCCGAATGATCACGCTCCCTTTGTGGGCCAGTCCGCCTTTGCCCATAAGGGCGGGATTCATGTCTCGGCGGTAGAACGCAACCCGGTGACCTACGAACACATTCCGCCGGACGTGGTGGGGAACAGTCGCCGCATCGTCATTTCCGACCAATCCGGGATGAGCAATATCCTGATCAAGGCCCGCACCTTTGGCATTCACCTGGAGCGGCACGATCCCACCAGTCGCCAAATTTTGCAACGGCTAAAAGACTTGGAGAATGAAGGCTACCAATTTGAAGCGGCAGAAGCCAGCTTTGATCTGCTCATGCGGGAAGTGTTGGGACAGCGGCAACGTTTTTTTGACCTGCAATGGTTCCAAGTTCACTGCGGTTCCCAGGATGAGGCACTGGCGACGGTGAAGGTTCGGGTGGAAGGCCAGGATATTCTGGCGGCGGCAGAGGGAAATGGTCCCGTTTCGGCCCTGGATGCGGCTCTCCGGAAAGCGTTGTTGACTTTCTACCCCACGATCGCGGATTGGCATCTGACCGACTATAAGGTTCGCATTATCGACGGTGCAGCGGGGACTGGGGCCAAAACCAGGGTCCTCATTGAGGCCAGCGATCGGGTGCGGCGCTGGACAACCGTTGGCGTGTCCACCAATATCATTGATGCGTCCTGCCGTGCCCTGATTGAGGGGTTTGAGTACGGGCTGCTGCTGCAAACCACTACCCACACGGGCCAACCGACCCAGCACAGCACGCTGAGTTGAGGCTTGGCCAAGTGCCTGTTAGAATCGCGGCGATGATTGGGAGAAGAGGAGGGGCGTCCATGCCGTCATGCAAGACCAACCCGTTGCGATCGCCTGGACCGACGCTGGGTTACTGGGGAAGTGTTGTCCTCGCTGTCGTCTTGACAGGCAGTGGCTGGGGAATGACCGCACCCACCTGGGCCAAGGAACCCATTCCCCAGAAGGACCCGCTGGCAGTGACCGCCCCGGAACCAATCGCCGAGGCCATCCTGGGTCAATGGCACACCCCAGCCCTGGAGATGACCCTGGTCTTTGCCCCAGAGGGTAAGCTCTTTCTGTTACTGGATGCTGAGGCGGGGGTCAAGCTAGCCGAAGAACTGCGCTACCGTCTGAATCCCGCGACCCAACCCATGCAGATCGACCTGACTCTGAATCAGAATGAAACGATCGCGACTATTTTTGAACTCACCCCCGATCGTCAACTGCGCCTAGAACTGACCCGTGTTGCCCCTGGGGATGAACGTCCCACCGCTTTTACCGACCAAGTCCTAGTCTTCCAGCAAACGTCACGATCGACGACCCCACCGCAAGCGGGGGTGATTCAGGACTTTGATCAGCGCCAGAACCAAGCACGGGAACGGGAGGCCCAGCTTTATATGGGGGCCTTAGCCCAAGCCCAGGAGGCATTTTATCAACGGTATGACAAGTTTGCCGCCACCTTAGATGAGTTTGTGGCAGGCATTGAACCCGAAACTGATTTCTATCGCTATATGGTTGTTCCCGATGCCAACCCAGCCCTAGGCGTTACCCTCATGGCCCAGGCCAAGACCCCTGGCCTTCGCAGCTTTACCAGCCTAGTATTTGCCCACCCAGGGGAGGAGGCATCCCAGGTTGGCACAACCCTCTGCCAAAGTGCCCGCCCGTCAACAATCCCGCCGACCCTATTGGTCCAAATGCCGGTGCAAGATCCCCAGCAGGTACGTTGCCCGATCGGTGCCCAACCCTTAAATTAAGGTCCGCCGTCAATCGGCCTTAGGAACATCGGGGTGAAGAGGAATTTTAATTGTGAACTCTGTCCCCACATTGGGTTGGGACTGGCACGTCAAGCTTCCCCCATGCCGCTCAACAACGATTTGGTAACTGATGGCAAGTCCTAACCCCGTCCCTTTGCCAATAGGTTTACTGGTGAAGAAGGGATCAAATAATCGGGCCTGAACTTCGGGCAGAATACCCGTTGCATTATCTTGAATGTGGATCTGAATGGCCTCATCATCGGTCATTTCCGTGATGATGTTAATGTAGGGGCTGGTATCCGATTCTGCAACATCACGGGACCACTTGCCAGCCTCAACGGCTTCCTCCAGGGCATCGATCGCATTACTCAAGATATTCATAAATACCTGATTTAACTGCCCCGCGTAGCACTCCAGTAAGGGTAATTTGCCATAGTTCTTAGTGATTTTAATTGCGGGATATTCTGGCTTTGCTTTCAGGCGATGCTTCAAGATCGTCAAAGTGCTGTCAATCCCCTCGTGGACATCCACAGGCTTTTTCTCAGCCTCATCCAATCGCGAGAAGTGACGTAGGGAAATGATAATTTTTTGAATACGATCGACTCCAATTTGCATGGAACTGATCAACTTAGGTAAGTCTTCAGTGAGGAATTCGAGATCAATGTCCTCAATATAGGCTTCAATTTCTGGATCTGTGGGAAATTTTTTCAAGAAGAGTTGCAACAACTCTAAGAGATCTTGAGTGTAGTGATTGGCATGTTCAAGATTGCCATGAATAAAATTAACCGGATTATTAATTTCGTGGGCAATCCCCGCCACTAACTGTCCCAAGCTCGACATTTTTTCAGTTTGAACCAATTGCGCTTGGGTTTGCCGCAGGTCATATAAAGCGGTTTCTAATTGTTCAGCCTTTTCCCGCAGACAGGCTTCCGATCGCGTCAGGCTGGCGTTAAGGTGGGCGAGTTCCGTTGCTTGACGCAGGACGATATCAATAATTTCCTGGCGTAAGGCTAGGGCTGCTTCCAGTTCACAGGGTTGCCAAGGTAGGGATTGGAGTTGCACAATTTCCTTCCACAGGGCGAACGATCGCCGGGGGGATAGCCGCAGTTTATCGCCTGCCGGAGTCACTTCCACGGGGCGATGCGGATCGCCTGCCCAATAGACCGTTCTGATCACCTCCGGGCGGAACCACAACACATAGTTACGAGGGGGCGAGGAAATGGCGATCGCGAGTAGGCCACTGGCGGTATCTTTAAATGCCTCAGCGGCGGGATAGTGATCGCTCAGGCAATGACTGGCAAAGATTGGCTCGGTACAGGTTCGGCCTAGCCAGGTGGTTAGGGCTTTAATCTCAGGTAGACGCGGTGTTTTGCCCACGAGGGTAATGCGATCGTTAAAACAAATAGCAGCGCCCTGGGCACTGACCAAATCCAAGAGCGTTGGTTCATGTTGGGTGAGGCCATCAATAAAATTGGCTTCTGCGGTCATCCACTCCAAAAATTGACCGGGCAGCGACTTGAGATGGATGCGATAGTCCACATCAGCGAGGGCTTCCTTGGCCGCCAACTCCATCGACATCACCTGTCCCACAAACTCACAGGCCGCACTGAGTTCATAGGGAATATAGCGCGGTGTGTAGTGATGACAAGCAATTAACCCCCACAGTTCATGATCTTTGAGTAGGGAAATGGTCATCGTCGCCCCAACTTCCATATTTTGCAAGTATTCAACATGAATTGGGGAGACACTACGCAAAATCGCATCACTTAAGTCAAGGGGCGTATCATTCAGTGGATAGTGGCGCGGCACTAATTCGGCGGCTTGGTAATTTACATCGGAAATCAGGCGAATCCAGCGGCGTTGGTAGAGCGATCGGGCGCGGGGGGGGATATCGGCGGCGGGATAATGGAGGTGTAACCAGGATTCTAAATCCTCACGCTTGTCGTCAACAATAACTTCTCCATTTTTCTGCTCATCAAACCGATAGATCATGACCCGATCGAAACCACTCAATCGCCGAATTTCGCGAGCGGCTATTTCACACAGATCCTGGAGGCTAGTGGCGTGTTGCAGATGGTGCGTGGTGGCTTTGACTAGGTGGAAAAATGCAAAAGTAGAGGCTTGCGTTGTGGTTTGGGTGACGGAGTCGGTAGTTGGTAATAATTCCAGGATGAGAATGCCATCGGGATTGCGATGAATCACCCCATCCAGGACCGCACCAGTTTGTGTCTCCATCGCTAACTTTAGCGGATTTATGCTGGGCAAATGATCCTGCCTCAAGGCGTGGTTAAGCAAGGCTAGCTGTGGTGCATTCAGTAGCTTACTGAGGGGCTGGCCAAGGAGGTCATTGGGAGAGTAGCCCAACAATAAATCCGTGTTCCGGCTAATTTGCAGAATTTCAAGGCCGGGTTCTGCCAGCACGATTAAAATACCGTGGGGTTGGATAGAACCGGGAATGTGAATTGGTTCTTCCTCACACGTGCTGAGATCAAACGGTAGTTCTGCCAATGATAACTCGGAATTCATGGGTCTTACTAAACCTCAACGGTGATTCATGGAGATGCTCCGCGTCTGTTAATTGCGAATGAGCGACTTGGCAACCATGCCTTAATCAGCATTCATTCCGTCCGATGACTCATCCGGGAGCCAGCAACGGCAAGACAAGTAACACGGCCCAAGGCTGCAACCGGATTGATATATTGTCAATCATAGCGGTTAGATGCTTCGTCTGTCGGTAGAGGGGGACGATCGCACCCCTTTCCCTGCGCCACGTTCTTGAGGGAACCTCGATTAAATCTCGCAATCACGCAATCACTAAAGACCAGCGATCTAGCGATCGTCCGGGATATCCAACGGTTGCCCCTCGGCACTCGGCGCGATCGGGACTTCAAGATCTACGGGTGGGCGCATGGCTTCCCGCCCCAGCATGAACATCCCCGCCACTCCAAAGCAGACAAAAAAGATGTAGGGATACCAATACTGGCGAATTTGATCCACCAGAATGAGATCGGGACGCAGGCTATGGTAGTAGAGCATGAGCAGCGTCAGCATCAAGGCGGCAAAGCCCACAAAGCCGAGGCCGACATAGATGCGGGCAGGCCGGAAATCCATATCGGTGAGGGTATCTAGATCAATTTCGGCCAAATCTTCCCAGGCGGCATCAGCCAGTTCAGCCACCTTGCGGAGTTTAGCCGCCGTGGCGGGTGGCAGGAGGGGGAGCAGGGTCGCGATCGCCTTTTGCCGCCAAGGTTGCTCCCGTACCTGGAGTTGCGCTAGGAGCGTCGGGACGGGTGGCGAGGCTAAGGGGGTTGGCGTTGGCAAGGTGGGTGACGTTTCCGATGTCATCTTCTCTACTTCCATGCGCAATACCTGACCAAACCGACAACTGTCTTATTGTAGCTATTGGGTTGCCCAGTCCTCTCCCAACCTTCCCGATCGCCCCCAAAAACCGTATCTGGTTGATGAATAGGGGCGTGTTTTGGCGGGTGCTAGGGGTATCTTAACAATCGCATATGCTGTGTTCATTAAATCTTCTTACCCGTCAGGCGGAGGTAATTTTATGATCAAAATTACGGTGAGAATCATGGGTTTGCTAATGGGTCTTGGGGTAACTGCCTGCGCCGTTGCGCCGCCCCCAACAACCAGTCCGTCACCCTCGGTACTCGCGCCCGTTAATAAGGCTAAGGATGTGGCTGGAGAGGCCCAGCAAAAAGCCCTAGAGCATGAGCAAATCGGGTCTGAAACCGTTGCTCCATCCCCAACCCCTGTTACCTCGCCATAATGATCTGGCCCGATCGTTTCGAGGCGACTCTGGTCTCGATCGCGTTAGAAGTCCTGCGATATCCCCAGGCTCTTTCTAGCGGGATTCGCGAAGCGATCCCTGCGGGAATCGGGGTCGCCCGCATCACCCTATGTTCTTGGCTCGCTCCTTAGAGCGTGTGTCTACTATGTATAAACCCATTACTACTCGCAACCGCTATTCGTCCCGTCCCCATCCTCAGGGCGTTGATATCCGCAAGCAAATTGCCCACAACCTCATGGAAGAGTTGGTCATCCAGGAAGCAGAGGCTCAGATCCAGCAACTCCCCCCCAAGTCAGCCCAGTTTGTGAAGCTCGTGGATGTGGTTGTCTATGCCCTGAATCGGTTGCCAGCGATGTATGCCAGTACCAAGCGGGGGCGTCAATTACAACGTCAAGAAGCCGACAGTAAGCTGAAACAACAGATTGCAACAGCAGTGCGTCAAGGCATTGCGGCAGTTCATCGCGATCCGCTGCGGTCGTCAGAACCGTGGGAGGATACGGAAACCCCAGCGACGACACGGGCATTAGAGTCCTTGCGTCAGGAGTTGCGCTACGATCGCCTCAATTGGGAGAACCTGCCGGAAGTCGTGCGCTATCGCTTGGCACAAGTGGCTAGGGGGGAACTGGATTGGCGCGGCCAGGGATCGTTTGACTGGGAGAAATTTCCCCTCCACCAGAAGACGGCCCAGGTTTAGGGGCTAGTCTCGTTCCTGAAGACGGTTTTGCAGGATCAACTCAGCGATCGCCAGATCACTGGGGGTGGTCACCTTTAGGTTGGTCTCTTCGCCAGGAACAACCCTGACCGGGAGGTGGCAGCGTTCAAAGAGGGCGGCGTCATCGGTGACTTCCCAACCTTGGGCACGGGCCTGGGCATGACAGGCTTTGAGTTGGTCAACAGCAAAGCCCTGGGGGGTTTGGGCCGCCCAAAGCTGGCTGCGATCGGGGGTCTGTTCAATCCAACCCGTCATACTTACGACCTTAATCGTGTCTTTGACTGGAATCGCAGCAACTAGGGCTGCCCCATCGGCACGCAGGCTGACTGCACAGCGGTTAAACAAGTCGGGGGTGGCTAAACAACGGGCACCGTCGTGGATCAGAACATATACAGCCTCAGCGGGTAAGGCTTGCAAGCCACAATCGACTGACTCCTGGCGGGTGCGACCGCCGTTGATCAGGACAACTGGTTTTTGAAGTTGCAGGGTTTGTAGCAGGGCACGAAAGTCCGGTTGGTCGATCGGTTGGCTAATAATGCCAATCCAGGTGATGGCCTCAGCAGCTTCGGCCCCCAGTAAGGTCCAAGCCAGGATCGGTTTGCCATGCAGGGGCAACAGCAATTTGTTGCGATCGCTGCCCATGCGTTTACCACTGCCTGCGGCGGGGATGAGTAAATGCAAACTGTACCTCGTGCCTGATCGCTAATGATTAGCATTGTTATTATGCCTTAGAAGGGGGATTTAGAATTCAGGCTTCTTCTTTGGCTTAATTGCTAGTCAGCATTATTAAAACTCAACTGTCAACGAAGCCGATATATTAAAAGGTTTTCCCGGATTGACACCACTACCCACGAAGCTATAGTTTCCAGAACGCAAGTAATCCACATCGAACAGATTCTCAATATTCACCTGAGCACGCCAGTTGTCCCGCTGATAAAACAGGGCAGCGTCAGTGCGGAAGTAGCTGGGCAAGGTATAGGTGTTGTCTAAATCGCGTTGGCGTTCACCCACATAAAATAGGCCCAAGCCAAGTCCTAAACCTTTGAAATCACCCTTCTGGATCGTATAGGTTGTCCAGAGGCTAAATTGATGCTCTGGTACATCGGGTAAACGATTACCCACTGGCGTTGTATTGTCCTCACTCACAAACGCATCCAAGTAGGCATAGGAAGCTGTCATATTCCAACCGGGCAGAACTTCACCCGCTAGATTGAACTCAATTCCTCGGCTGGTTTGTTCGCCCACTTGCAATGAGAAAGCTGGGTTATCTGGATCAGGGGTTGCTAGGTTTTGCCGTTGTAGGTCAAAGGCCGCTAAGGTCAAGCTGAGGCTATCGGAGATATCGGCTTTAATTCCCACTTCAAACTGTTGCCCTGTTTCTGGCTCAAAGGTTGAACCATCATCATTGCGACTTGCGGCAAAACTCGGTGCAAACGATCGCGCATAGGAGGCATAGATCGATAGGGGCCGAATCGGTTGATAGACAATGCCAATCCGAGGAGACCAGGCATCATCGGTTTGCTCAAACTCATTGCGCGGTTGCCCCACTTCCCGCGTTGTCCGAAACTGTCTCGCGCTGTCGTAGCGAATCCCCGCTAGCAGTTTCAAATTAGGCAGTAATTCAATCTGATCTTGGAGATAAGTCGAGATTACGCTGACGTTATCATCACGGAAAAATTCAGGGACGATCGCGTACTGCCGACGCGCATACACGGGATTAAAGACATTAATCGAAGGATAGGTATTAGAAAACTGAAAACTGGGGTTTTCGGTGAGATAGCGATATTCGACCCCAAATAACAGTTGATGCTGGATTGAACCTGTTTTGAATTTGCCGATGATATCTGCGTTAGTAAAGAATCGACGATAGGTACCCGCTGCTGCATATTCAAAGCGGGAGAGGTCACCCGTTGCTTCATCAAAAGTATCAAAAAGAGGAGAGTAGCGAAGCGGGTCATACTGTAAATATTGCAAGGCATGACGGAGCGACCAATCCTCACTCAAACGATGGTTCAAGGTATAGCCAATATTGAATTGATCCTGCTCCAGCTTACCAAAGGGTTCGTTAAGGAAGCGATCGCGGGGAATATCCACCACACCTTGGCTAGTTTCCGCCAACCCTTCATCAATCGTTTCCCGTTCGGTAATAAACTGGCCAAACAGATTAAAGGAGGTATTCGGACTAATATCCCAAGCTAGGGTTGGCGTGATTGAAAAGCGCTCACCATAGACGAAGTTACGGAAACTATGGTAGCTCTCGTAGGCAGCATTGAGCCGATAGCGAACGGTTTGGGATTCATTGAGAGGACCGGATAGATCGACGGCTCCACGATAGGTGTTAAAACTCCCGCCGGTAAAGGAAAAGGCATAGTAAGGTTCGGCGAGGGGTTGTTTAGAAACCAGATTGATAATCCCGCCCGGTTCGCCTGCCCCAAACAGGACTGAGGCCGGTCCACGTAGGACTTCAATTCGTTCAATGTCAGTGGTGTTGATCGTTCCGAGGGAGAAAAAGGGAATCCCATCCCGGCGGATGGCTTCTCCCCGGATATTGAACCCGCGAATGAGAATATTTTCCCCGAACGCGCTACTGCCGCGACCACCCGCTAGGCTGACGCCACTTAAGGTTTCCAAGGCATCGCGTAGGTCAGTCGTATTACGATCGTCCAATAGTTGACGTGGAATCACTTGAATCGATTGGGGAATATCGCGCAAAGGTGTCTCTGTGCGGGTTGCTGTGCTAGCTTCGGGCACAAAATAGGCACTACCGGGCTGTTCACCAGTGACCACAACTTCCTCATCAGCACTGGCCGCATCGGGATTCAGGACATAGGCGAAGGCCCCCGTTTTTAAGGTTACTTCTAGGGTAGGTGGGGCATCCTGGCCGGTTACTGTGACTTGAATGCGATCGCCCTCCAGTTGCACCACCCGCACGTTAGCAATCGCATCAGTGGGATTATCCACACTGAATTCGGGTCCCTCGGCCAGCGCCAAAACCGCATTGGCAATCTCCGCAACCAGGGCATTCCCCTCGGCCCGAAATTGACTGGCATCGATCGCTAAGGGGCGATCGTCAACCGTGGCTAAGGTGATCTCCAAGCCTTCATCCGTTGGCGCGATCGTGACCCCAGTCACCTGAATCCGATCAGCATTGGCGGCTTCCTTGCTGCTCGCTTGCTTGAGTTGGGTCATCCATTCGTTAACCGTTGTCGAAGCTGATTCAAATGATTGAACCTGAGAGGGTGCGATCGTAGAAATTTCTGCGGGAATTTCTGCTCCCTCCTCCGCAGCAGTAGACTGACCCATGCTGAGCGAGAAGATACTGGCCAATAATAGCGATGAGACTTGAATGGGTTGCATAGAAACTCCTGAGACACCAACTTAAAAACATAAATTGAGAGCGCAAATTGACAAAAACGAAGACTTACACCAGGTAAGCCAAGCCACCAAGTCAAAGGCAAATTGACTCCCCTCATCCACTAGGAGAGGGGACGGAGTTAGCCCAAACTATCCACGGGAGATTTCAATAGATTCCGTTGGTTCTGAAAGACGTGATTTTTGCTGGTGACGGTAGCGATACATCACAAAACCTGTGATCAGTAAAATTAGAGGTGTCAATCCAACAAAAACATAGAGAATACGGGTCAATATCCCTCCAAATGTACCGTAGTGCATCGCAATAAAAGCATTGAAAACCGCCTCAGGCCGAGAGGGATTTTGGCTATCTCTCAGTTGAACAACCTCGCCTGTATATTGGTCCAAATAGACCCGACTCATCCCCCAATGTAAGCGTTCCTGGGGTTGTTTTTTGCCAATCCTAACCGCAGCATCCGGGCCATCGGGTAGGTTAATATACGTTGTTTTAGCTTGAGGGAAAGCCGCTGTTGATTTGGGGAGAAGTTCGTCTAAACTCAGGGGAACTTGACCAGGAATGGGCGTGGAAACCGGATCAACGGGTTTTGGAGTTAAGGTGACTGCATAAACCAGGGGATCGGTGAACTCATGAAAGTTCCACATGAAGCCCGTAAAACTAATCATGCCCAAGAAGACGGCGGCGGTAATCCCGACCACCTTATGCAGATCGAAATTGAAACGCTTGGGATGGGCGTTCCACTTAATCTTAAAACCTGATACAAGCTTACGCCAACCGGGCCATAGCATAATCCCCGATAGGCAAAGGAGAAACAGTAGGAGGGCGACAATTCCCACAACGATCGTGCCCACATCTCCCGCCAGTAATTGATAGTGCAGTTCTAAAGCAAACCCCAGGAGTGAGGTTTCCCATTGGCGAGAGCCTACGACCTCACCCGTATAGGGATTGAACAGGGCTTCTGTCCATTTCTCATCCGGAGACTGGAGCCAAACGGTTTGGGGAAGATCGGGCGATCGCTGAAAGTGAATCGAGTCAAGTTTAAGATCCGGGAATGCCTGCTCGACGTTTGCTAGCAACGTTTGTACGGGCAACATTTCTGCTTGAGGAACGATCGCGCCAAACCGTTGTCTCACCAAAAACTGATCGATTTCTGGTTGAAAGACTAGTAAACTGCCAGTTAAGCCGACAATGACGATCAAGAGTCCCACAGCTAATCCCACATAGCGATGGAAGGGGAATAGCCAGGTTCGGAGTTGTTTCGCATTCATAGTGAAATACCTCTACCATTCAACTTGATAGTTAACACTCAGCGTCCGGCCTCGCCCCGCGAAGAGTGCCGAGCTATCGAAACCGCCGATATATTGCGACGTGACTGTGGAATATTGGTTGTTAAACAGGTTTTCAACCCCTAAGAAGAGGGTGCCAGGACCTAGTTTGAGGCTGCTGATGAAATCAAAGATGAGATAGCTATCAATTGGACGACCATCTACGCCATCTTCAAAGGCCCGGTCGCGATCGCCGACGTAGAGCATTTGCAGTCGATTTAACCAACCGGGAGCCGTTTGATGCTGGACATAGAAGGTGAGTTTCGGCGGTTCGATCTCAAAGCTATTGATGGCCAGAAATTCACCATCCTCGTCAATGTCGTCTTCCCCTTCAATCCAGGTGTAGGTTCCGCCGATCTGCCAGGTTTTATCAATCTGCCAGTCGATCGCCGCTTCAACCCCATAATCCCGTCGCGGTGCCCGGGCCAAACGACCGGGACGAGCTGGATCATCAAAGACAACACTCGCACCCAAGTTGGACTCCGCATAAAATCCCGCGAGGGAAAATTGGATGTCCTGCCACTCGCCACGCAGCCCTAACTCATAGTTATTGACCTTAACTGGACTGCTTAATTCCAGATCGCGCTCAAAGTTGAAGCCCGCTGGAGGTCGCCGCAGGAGACGGGCAATATCAGGTAGGGAAAAGCCCTGGGCAAAATTGGCATAAACGCTGAGTTCGGGCGTGGCTTTATAGACGATCCCAGCATTAAATGCGGTGCCATCGGCGGTGCGATCGCCGCCTGTAATGGAATTCTCGCTGGCATCGATAGTATCGATCTGAACAAAGCTGGGCAAACTTACCTCATAAAACTCCTGGCGAATGCCTCCCGTGAGAATAAAGCGATCGTTAATGTCCCACTTCAATTGGCCGAACAGTCCCAGGTTTTCCACATTAAACTCCGGGGAACTGAAGCGTTCATTGAATTTCCGCAAGACCCGTTGACCACTCTCAACAAAGGTGTCTAGGTCAAAATCATCCGTCCGTTCAGCAATATCTTCATTAGAGTAATCAACCCCCCACAGTAAGGCGAGGGAATTGGGTTCACTCAAGCGGCCCACCAAAGGTGTTTCCAGTTGTAGCCGTGCCCCAAACCGTTCCGATGACTGGACCGATCGCCCAATCGGAAAAATGGCCTCTTCCGCAAAGGGTCGAAAATCATAGAACGCTCCCCGATTGACCGTATCCCGGTAATAAGCTTGTAACCCCAAACGACCGTTTAGGAAGTTGTCATGGTTGTAGGTAAGGCTCGCCAGGGTGGCGATATTCCCCGGCCCCGGTGTGTCAATAAACTCTAGTCTACCTACCCGCAGCGCTAGGGCCTTATCGGCATCCGGATCTGCCGAGACATTGGTATCAAAAATGTGGCGATAGGATTGCTGATCGTTGTAGTGGTTGACTGTTAATTGAAAGCGTTGATCCTCCGTTGGGTTAAAGCCTAGTTTGGCAAAGAGGTTGAAGGTTTCGCTATTACTATTGCCGTAGTCAAACAGGGGAATACGATCGCCCTCCGCATCGAAATAATCCCCAATCAAATCCAAGCCAGCACTCAACGTATAGTCAAACTTACCTTCGGTATCTGAAACCAACTGTCGCAAGTTCAAGCCGACTCCATCGCCCTTACCCGTTAGGGCAAACGTCATGCCTGCATTGGTGGTGGCGGAGAAGATTTCCGATGGACGGCGCGTGATGATGTTGATCACCCCCCCGGTTGCCCCGTCCCCATAAATCGCCGAAGGGCCTCGCACTACTTCAATGCGCTCGATCGCACCCGTATCAATGGAACGCCAATCCCGCACAAACCCCGTGGTGAAATTCCCCCCGGCGGGTACCCCATCAATCAAGATCAGGGGATTGCGACCGCGTAGGGTGGGACCATACAACTGCTGACGCGGGGAACTGAGACCCGGTACCGTTTTACCGAGGATGTCCTGTAAATCCCGTGCGACCTGTTCCTGTTGATCCAGTTGGGCACGATCGATCACCGTCACCGATCGCGGAATATCGGGCAATCTTTCGGCGGTGCGGGTGGCCGTGACCACGACTTCCTCTTCGGGGATATCAGTTGCGGGGATATCAGTTGCGGGGATATCGGTTGCGGTGGTTGTCCCTTCCACCGGATTCAACACATAGACCAGTAGACCTGTTTTGAGAACCACTTCCGTGGTCGGTAGGGCATCGTTACCCATCACCGTGATTTGAATACGATCGCCCTCAAGCTGGGTTACCTGAATCTGAGCAATGTCCTCACTGGGATTGTCCACCGTAAATTCCGGCCCCTCGGCGAGGGCTAAAACCGCATGGGGAATCTCTGCCACTAGGGCATTCCCTTCAGCCCGAAATTGGTTGGCATCAATGGCTAAGGGGTGATCGTCAGCCGTGATCAAGGCGATCTCTAGGCCCTCATCCGTGCGCTCGATCGTGATCCCGGTAACCGTAAGCGTCTCCCCTTGCCCTTGGGCTAACCAATCGGCCACGGTAGTAGCGGCGGGGGAGAAATCCTGGCTCTGGGGAATAGCCGCTGGCGCGATCGGGCTACTGGCTGCGACTGCTAGGGGGGAAACCAATTCGGATGGTGTACTCGTGCCGGTCACTGGTCTAACCGCGATCGCATCCCATCTCCCGGCGATC
>JBBILC010000061.1:0-28859 GCA_037445115.1 Coleofasciculaceae cyanobacterium bin_20 | reverse complement strand
TACACGATTAGAGGCTATTTTTTAACACATTTCCTATCATTCAACACTTCTGGCTCGTCAGCTTCGTTTCCTGTCAACCTTCTTCTCCTAACGCGCTCCCCTGAGGGTTCGCAGACATCAACGCACAAACTCAATTACCTATACTGCACCTGTACTGCACCTATACTGCACACCGACATAACGACGGAAGACATGAATTCGTGTCGATCCTATGTCGATCCTGTGTCGATCCTTTAGCGTATTCCTACGGGACACAGGCCGATTAAGAAACAGTTACACTAATGAAAAGATATCTTCTATTTTTCAAAGATGTCTTTCAAGTGGGAAGGTTGCACTATATCAGCTTATCTTGACTTTGTAAACTATGTTTATGATAGCGTCTTTGCTTTGGGATGACCACTGTTAATAAAATGTTAATGAAATGATCCGTGAAATTGCTGATGAAATTGCTATGTTCTACGCCTGAGCGATCGACGGCTCCGCTGCTCATTTATTTACCCGGTATGGATGGGATGGGGACTCTTTTCCAGGCACAAATCCCCCACCTAGCGACTACGTTTACCATTCGTTGCTTAGCGATCGCGTCGGATCTGGATTGGGGCTGGCAGAGGCTAGCGGCACGCTTGGCCACCCTCATCCAGACGGAACAGCAACACACGCCCCACCGTCCGGTTTACCTGTGTGGGGAATCCTTTGGCGGGTGTCTAGCCTTGCAGTTGGCGATGCAGTTTCCGAAGTTAGTCCATTACCTGATTTTGGTCAATCCGGCTTCGTCCCTGGGGCGGCGGCCTTGGCTCCACGGGAGTGGCTGGTTGGCTCGAACTTTACCGTCTGAGTTGTATGGCCTATCCTGTGTGGCCCTAGTACAACTCCTGGTGAATCGGGGACGGGTGTCGGAGCCGGTTTACCGCACCCTGTTGCAGACGGTCCGATCGTTACCCCAGGCCACAGTGGCAAGGCGTTTGGAGCAATTATGCCAGTTTGCCCCGACCCCGACCGCCCTGCGCCGGATCTGGCAACCGACCCTCATTGTGGCCAGTGGGGCAGATCGGCTGCTGCCATCGGTGGCGGAGGCCGCCTATTTGCAACACCATTTACCCCAGGTACGATCGCACGTATTGCCCCACAGCGGTCATGCTTGTTTACTGGAACCCCAGGTACAACTCAACGTCATTCTGGCCCAACAGGGCTGGTGCTGGCCGGGGGCTGCGGCTACCCCGGCAGGATCGGGATGGATACCCCCCCTTGCCCTTTGCCCAGGTGCCGATCGCACCACCCCAATTAGCCACCGCGCCACCGCAGTTAGCCAGTGAGGACACGGAGATGGCCCCTGATCCCCAGCCGCCCATGATGCCCAACAGCCTGCCCGATCGTCCATTGGGTGGACGCTATGCCGTGATTCAGCAATTGGGGGCGGGCGGCTTTGGCCAAACGTTTATTGCCAGCGATCGTCATCTGCCGGATCATCCCCGCTGTGTGGTCAAGCAACTTAAACCGCGCTTTGAGGACGCAGCCAGCCTGCAAACCGCTCGCCGCCTATTTGATACCGAGGCTAGGGTGCTGTATCGCTTGGGCGATCATGACCAAATTCCCCGGCTGCTGGCCCATTTTGAAGATGGTCAGGAATTTTATCTGGTCCAGGAGTTAATTGAGGGTGTTCCCCTATCCCAGGAATGGGTGCCCAACGAGCCGTGGTCGAGTGATCGGGTGCTAGCGCTACTTTTGGACATCCTGACGGGGCTAGCCTTTGTCCATGAACAGCAGGTCATCCACCGTGATCTCAAGCCCGATAACCTCATGCGCCGGACCCGTGATGGCAAAATTGTGCTGATTGATTTTGGGGCGGTCAAACAGGTGACCCAGACCCCCCTGACGACCACCGGCCAGACTAACCTCACGGTGTCGATCGGGACCCAGGGCTATATGCCCCCGGAGCAGATTAGTGGCAATCCCCGCTTCAGTAGTGATGTCTATGCGGTTGGGATGATCGGCATTCAGATGTTGACGGGTTGCCATCCGCGCACCCTGACCACCGATCCCCAGACGGGGGAACTGGTCTGGCGCGATCGTGCTCCCGAGGCGAATCCGGCCCTAGCAGCGATTTTGGACTGCATGGTGCGCTATGACTTTCGCGATCGCTATCCCACGGCAACTGATGCTCTCGTTGCCCTCCGGACATTGCCCCCCCCTGCCCCCGATGCCTTGCCCCCCCGCCCCCAGCCAGCGGGACCAACCCAACTCTTGTCCCAGGCAAGCCGTACCCCGCTGCCCGTGACCGATCCCACCCTGGCGATGCCGGGGCTAGCCGCTGGTCCCCCAGCCGCCCCCATTGCTCAGGCCCAAGCTGCTCCCACCGTGGTCGTTGCGACACCCCAGGAGAACCCGCGAGCACGACGAGTCATGGCTTGGGTGGGTGGGGGGATCGTGATGGCGACGATTGTCCTGGTGGGATTGGGACGCCTGCTGCGATCGCCGACGCCCACCCCGGCAACGGCTCCGATCTCCCCAACGGAGCGTCCAGTGGCAACAACGCCCACCGCTACTACCCCGGTGGCCCCCTCACCTGCCGCTGTTCCGCCTGCCCCCGCCGCCGATCTGGTTGGCCCCCTCTTGGCCCAGGCAGAACCCCTCCGACAGGCGGGGGATGTGGCCGCTGCCCTACCTCTCTATGATCGTGCCCTAGACCTCGACCCGGATAATGCCACCGCCCACTGGGGACGCTGTTATAGCCTGAACCGCTTGGGGCAGTTTAGCAATGCCCTGGCCGCCTGCGATCGTGCCCTAGCCCTGCGTCCAGACTACCCAGAAGCCCTTTGGAGCAAGGGCTATATCCTGGAGCAACAGCAGCAACCAGCGGCGGCCTTGGCCCTCTATCAACAGGCGACGCAACAGGACCCTGGGTTTGCCGCTGCCTGGAATAACCAGGGGACAGCCCTGTTGGCCCTGGGACGGCCAGGGGAAGCCGTAGCTGCCTTCGAGCAGGCGATCGCCCTTGATCCCGACTTAGCAGAAGCGTGGAATAACCGGGGAGCCGCCCTCTGGGGGGTCGGTCGGCACCGCGAGGCCCTGGAATCCGTGGAGCGGGCGATCGTCCTCAAGCCTGATTACGGCGATGCCAAACAACTCCGGCAGCAAATGAAACAGCGGCGTCCGCGCTAGATCGGTGCCCATGCAGGAAAAATCCGAGCCGAGGGTGGACTTTGGGCGGATCTCCAGCTTGAGGGCGTGTTAGAACAGAAAAATCTAGATCCGATCGGGCCACCTATGTTGGAACTGGTTGGCCAAAGAAACTGCTAGCCTGAATAAAGCCCAGGGTGCCTGAACTTGTGAGTGCCATAATTTTTGGATGTCTGAGGGGAACTGATGCCCTACCTGTTGATTCATAACCCTGGAACCCCCCAGGAGAAAACCTACGTCTTGCGCTTTGGCTTTAATACGATTGGCCGTGAGCAAGATAATAGCATCGTGCTGCCCAATGATGCGCGGGGGATGTCGCGCCACCATGCGGGAATTATTATTAATGATGAACGGGTCGTCATTACCGATCGTCACAGTAGTAATGGCACCTACGTTAACGACACTAAAATCACCCAGACGGAACTCCAGGCGGGAGATGTGATCCACTGCGGCAGTGAAGTATTTCGCTTTGATCACCATCCTGATATTTCGATTCTGCACCAAATTTCGCCGGACGAAACCCGTTTTACAATGGGCGATCTTGTCCATTCAGGCATTTTTGACTATCAGGGATCGATCCTGCGTCTCCGCCAACAGGATCAATCGCAACAAGCGGTTGATAAGCTCAAAATCCTGTTAGAGGTGAGTAAACAACTGTCGAGTCCCGACACCTTTGAACACCTACTGGATAAAATCCTTGATTTACTCTTCCAAATTATGGAGATCGATCGCGCTGTTATCCTATTAGTCAATCGCGATACGGGTATTCTAGAAGAAAAAGCGGTTAAGGTACGTCCCAGTGTGCCGCAGGAAGATCAGTTTTATAGTCGCCAAATTGTGGAAATGGTCTGTGAAAAGGGCGATGCTATTCTCACATCGGATGCCACCACTGATGAGCGTTTTCTAGATTCCTTTTCGGTCCTAAATCAATCGATCCATGCCTCCATGTGCACACCTCTTAAGCCGCGCGATCGCACCCTGGGGGTTCTCTACGTGGACAATTTGTCCATTACCGATGTGTATTCGGGAGAGGATCTAGAATTTTTGACGGCCCTAGCCAACCAGGCAGCGATCGCGATCGACAATGCTAACCTCTACCAGAATATGGAGGCGGAGGCCATCAAACGGGCGAAACTCGAGCGATTTTTTCCCCAAGCCGTCAGCAAACGGATTATTGAGGAAAAAGGCGATCTACCTGTGATTGAAACCAAGGTGACGGCCCTCTTTTCCGACATTAGTGGCTATACGGAAATGTCTTCAACAATGGAACCACACCAGGTTCTAGAGATGTTGAATGAGTATTTCAAGGTCATGGTGGAAGATATTGTCTTTCGCTATGAAGGCACCCTGGAGAAATATATCGCGGATGCACTGCTGGCGGTTTGGGGATCGCCCTATCCCCATGAGGATGATGTGCAACGGGCGGTTTGGTCCGCGATCGAGATGCAGTGGGCCATGACCCGTCTGAACCAGCAATGGCTGCAAAAGCGTAACTTGCAAATGCAAATCCACATTGGGTTGAATACGGGACCCGCCGCTGCCGGGAATATTGGTTCGCCCCAGTTGATTCAGTATGCCCATATCGGCGATACGATGAATGTTGCCAGCCGGATTTGCAATGCGGCGAAGGCGGGTGAAATCCTGATCTCCCAATCCACCTACGATGCCCTCATGGCGGAAGGGTTGGAATTCGCGATCGAAAAAATTCCTTCCATCTTTGTGAAAGGGAAAACTCTACCGCTTCAGCTTTATCGCATTCCCTGGCAGCAGGTAAAAGTGCCGCGTTAAGCCGGAAGACTGCGGTGCTTAGGCAGTGCTTAGGGGACGATTAAGACTGGGCAGGGGGACAGGTTGATCACCCGATAGGTAACACTTTCTGCTGCGCCCTCCTCCGTCAATCCCAATCCCCGACAGCCCATGACAATCAGGTCGGCGTTCATCTCGTCGGCCACATCACAAATGACAAAGGCGGGTTGCCCCTGTCGCTCGACGGCTTCAGTTTGAATGTCCAACTGGGAGAAAAAGGTTTGGGCTTCTTCCAACAACTCCGCGATCGCGGCGGGCGAAGACATGACCTCATCACCCGTGGGTGGAGCTTCAGCCCCTGGCTCCTCAACCACCGACAACAGCAACAGCTTACTGCCATAGGTCTTAACAATATCGGCCACGGTCCCTGCCGCTTCGCGGGACTCACGACTTTGGTCGATCGGGAATAATACGGTTTTGAACATCGCACGCCCCTCCGGAATTGATGCAGTCTATTGAGAAGTGGGATTAGAAGCGGGATGCCGTTTCATGCAACAGGCCAGACACGCCTCTCTCTCCTAGTCTCGCATTTGCGTGGCCTCCTGTCCCAGGATTGTCGCGAAACCTGATGCCGATCGCGAGGCCGATCTATTGGACAATAAACACTAAAGACGACATTTAGGAGAGTCACGCTGTGCCCAAAAAAACTGTAGCCAGTTTAGCCGCCTCAGATTTAGCCGGGAAGCGCGTCCTGATGCGGGTTGACTTTAATGTGCCCCTCGATGACCAGCTTGCGATCACCGATGATACCCGGATTCGGGCGGCTTTGCCCACGATCCAAACCCTCACTCGCCAGGGTGCCAAGGTGATCCTGGCCAGCCACTTTGGGCGGCCCAAGGGGCAGGTGAACGAAAAAATGCGGTTAACGCCCGTCGCGGCTCGCCTCTCCGAGTTACTCGGCCAGCCAGTGACCAAAACCGATGACTGTATTGGTCCCGATGTGTCGGCCAAGGTCGCGGCCATGCAAAACGGTCAGGTGCTACTACTAGAAAATGTTCGCTTCCACGCCGAAGAGGAAAAGAACGAGCCTGAGTTTGCTAAGCAACTGGCCGCCCTCGCCGATCTTTATGTGAACGATGCCTTTGGCGCGGCTCACCGTGCCCATGCTTCGACGGAAGGAGTCACCCACTATCTCAGTCCCTGCGTAGCGGGCCTCCTGGTCGAAAAGGAATTGCAATACCTGCAAGCGGCGATCGAAAGTCCCCAACGGCCCCTAGCGGCGATCATCGGGGGTTCCAAGGTATCGAGCAAGATCGGCGTGATCGAAACCCTGTTGGAGAAGTGCGACAAGCTGCTCCTGGGCGGGGGCATGATCTTCACCTTCTATAAAGCCCGTGGCCTCAGCGTCGGCAAGTCCCTGGTGGAAGAGGACAAGCTGGAACTGGCGCGATCGCTTGAAGCCAAAGCCAAAGAACGGGGAGTGGCGCTGCTACTACCCACGGATGTGGTCGTGGCGGATAACTTCGCACCTGATGCCAATGCCCAAACTGTCAGCATTGACGCGATTCCCGATGGCTGGATGGGCCTCGATATCGGCCCCGATTCGGTGAAAACCTTCCAAGATGCGTTAGCTGACTGTAAGTCGGTGATCTGGAACGGGCCGATGGGCGTGTTTGAGTTCGATAAATTTGCGGCTGGGACCGAAGCGATCGCCCACACCCTGGGGGGCCTGACCCAACAGGGGGCAACCACCATCATTGGCGGCGGTGACTCGGTGGCAGCGGTGGAAAAGGTCGGGCTAGCAGCCCAAATGAGCCACATTTCAACCGGTGGTGGGGCCAGCCTGGAGTTGCTGGAAGGCAAGGTGCTGCCTGGTATTGCGGCACTGGATGACGCCTAGTCGCACCTGGGTAGCGCCGGGTGATCGCCGCGATCGCCCATCAGAACCATAGCCAAACAACACCAGCGGGGCGCTTTGCGCCCCGCTGGCATTTATCCACAGTCCTCCTCTGCCCCACCTGCTGCTTCATTCTCGGCCAGGGGTTTGCCCGATGCCAACCAAGATTCACGTCCAGTTATTGCAAAATAATTGCAATAAGATTACACTTAAATAGTGTTCTCCTCTCAAAAAAAGACCAATGGGGGCCTTGGTTTGCCTAATGTTAGTACGGTCTATGTCTGCCTTGGTAAAAATAATTATTTTTAATTATTGGACAGACGAGCGATCGTGCCCAGAAGCGCTAGGGTCCCTTTTCCCCGATTGGCTCTAGGGGCCTTGTGGCGAGCCATGCTGTGCGGATGCGGGTGTGCGTAGGGACTCGGAGGACTAGGGCTGCCTATCCGTTGTGGCTGTCCACGTGATTGCCGACTAATGCAGTTGGGGGGGCTTCTCCGGGGATAACTCACGGCCACTCCACCAACCGGAGGAGAGCAAAACGCCACCCAGGTGTTTGACTTGCGCTGGGGTCATCACATAGCCCCATGCCTGTCCCAAAGGGGTACCATTCAGGCTATAGACGGCTAACTGTTGTCGTTGGTATGCGTTTTCTCGGACTGGGCGATCGGGGACATAGCCCTCCAGCGCATCCAAATGTTCCAGAACAGCCGTGTCAATAAAATGCAACAGGCACCCATAAACCGTCCCTTCACCTGGGATCAGAGCCGGATAGCCCAGGGTAGGTAGGTGGTAAAGGTAGCCCTTAGTCAGCGCATCGGAAACGGAAAATGTCTGTCCCTGGAGGTAGTTGTAGTTGGCCTCACCGGGCTTGAGGGTGCCGTAAACGAAGACACGCAGGCGGTGGATGGCGGGAGGAGCAGTCACAGGCAAGTTCATCGACGCAGGGGGGAGGGTAGCAAGAAATTTTAAGGTTCCCTCTTACAATAAAACTACACCCGACGGCTGGTCTACTGGCGGGGGCTTAACCGGGTGCATCCCCATTTGACCGCTTTTCCCCCAGCTCCTAGTCCTTTCTAGCGCCTAAAGTGAAGAGGAACCAATTTGTTTGAAGGGTAGGACATAGAGACAGGGAAACGAGGTGGCCCTACAGGCATGGTACACCAACCGTCCAGCCAACGCCGTCCAGCAAAGTCTTAGTCACGACACTGACTAGTGATTGCGGCCATAGAATCAATAATAGAATCAATATCAGTATGGGGGTTAGCATGGAAAATTTTAAACAAGTTCTGTATGAAGCGCTTTTAGTAGCGTTTGCCAAGGTATTAGCCAAATACAATGTGTTTGCCCAGAGCCATATTCTGCGCGATGTCGGTCAGGAGATTATTCAATACCTCAACCAAAATGGTTTTGACTTTGAGGAAACTGGACAGATCGAGGACTTGCAGAGACTGACGAATTTATTTGTCAAAAACGGTTTTGCGGATGAACTACAGATTGAACCGGCTGAAGTGGGACAAAACTACGTCTGGAAAAATCTCTACGGTTTTAATGCCTATAAAGAGTTACTAGAGATTGCTGATAATCCATTTTTGTCCTGTCCGTTGAATCTTTGCTTGTATTATCTTGCCGATAAGTATGGCAAAACAATGATTTTGCATAAGAAGCTATTTGATCTAGAAAATCGAACCACAGAGTCCCAGTATGAACTTGTAGACAAAAATAGTCCTGCTGATATTGGCTTTGATCCCTTGATTTTGGAAAACGCTAAACTCTATGAATTGGCGCGACAACAGGGTGAGGTCTATCGCTACCAGGCAATTACCGATGCGCTGACGGGCATTAGCAACCGTCGTTATATTTTAGAGGAGGGGGAGCGGGCTTTCCATCGGACGCGTCGCTATCACTTACCCCTTTCGGTGATCATGATTGATATTGATCATTTCAAGCAAATTAACGATACCTATGGTCATGCGACGGGGGATGTGACGTTGCGGATGTTGGCAGATACGTGCCAGCGATCGGCCCGTGATGTGGATTTGATTGGGCGCTTGGGCGGCGAGGAATTTTTGCTGATCCTGCCAGAAACGCCGCTTTCGGGTGCCGTTCGTCTGGCGGAGCGGTTGCGGCAGGCGGTGGAAAGGACCCAGATTGAGGCTGATAATGGTACCTCGGTTAGTATCACGGCCAGTATGGGGGTGGCTGCCTATCATTGGGATAAGCAGTTACAGGACTTACTCGATCGCGCCGATGCAGCCCTCTATCGCGCTAAGGAATTAGGCCGGAATCAGGTGGTGGTAGCCAGTATGCCGGATGCGCCTGACATGATGGAACTACCCGAACTGGAGATGGAAGGGGATGACTAATCGCGCTGGATACGCTGCACAATGCCAATAAAGGCGTCTTCGAGGGAAAAGGGAATGGGGCGTAGGGAGTGAATTTGAATCTCGTTCAGGGCTAATTGCGATCGCACTTGGGGCAGGTCGCGATCGCAGTCTTCAAGCACAACATGCAGGCGATCGCCAAAAATGGACACCTGCCAGGGGGCTAACTGTTGCTTGAGAATTTGGGCGCTGATTTGGGGACGATCGCACACCAGTTCCATTAATTGTCCCGGTTGGGCGGCCTTAATCTCACTGGGGGTTCCCTGCGCCACGACTTCACCGCTCACCATAAAGCCCATGCGATGGCAATGCTCAGCTTCTTCTAAGTAATGGGTAGTGACCAGTACCGCCGTGCCGCGACGGGCGAAATCTTCGATTAAGCGCCAAAACTGACGGCGGGCGAGGGGATCAACGCCAGAGGTGGGTTCATCCAAAAATAAAATCTCCGGTTCGTGCATCACCGATGCGCCAAAGGCGACCCGCTGTTTCCAGCCCCCCGGTAGTTGCCCCGTAATTAGGTTTTCTTTACCGACCAGGCCACAGGTGGCCAGCACCCACTCAATGCGCGATCGCCGCTGCTGGGCGGGCACCCCGTAGACACCGCAGTAGAAGGCCAGGTTTTCAGCGATCGTGAGGTCATCGTAAAGGGTAAATTTCTGGCTCATATAGCCCAACCGTCGCCGAAGGCTCTGACTCCGCAGGTCACGGGTTTCCCCTGCCAGGGCAATGTCTCCACCGCTGGGTTCCAGGAGACCGCAGAGCATTTTGATCGTGGTGGTTTTTCCGGCCCCATTCGCCCCCAGTAATCCATAGATTTCGCCGTAGTGAATGTTGAGGGTAACGCCTTGGACGGCCTGAAAGTTGCCAAAATGTTTCTGGAGAGCTTGGGTTTGAATCGCAATTTGAGTGCGGGGGGGTGGGCGTTGAGAGTCGGGCGTTGGGAAGGGGATAAAGGGCGGATCGGACCCCTGTTGGCGCAGGCCGGTGACGAAGACGTTTTCGAGGGTGGCATCGGTGGGTTGGAGGCTGGCGAGGGGGATGTGGTGGTGCTGGAGGTGCGATCGCACGGCGGTGGCTCCGGCCTTTGGATCGGGGACCAGGATATCCAAGCGATCGCCAAAGGTTTGCACATCGACGATGCTCCGGTGGAGACGCTGTGCGAAGGGGCTTTCACCGGGAAAAGACTCACCCGCCTGTAAACACTGCTCGGTCCGTGCCAAATCCTGGGAATTGCTTAACCGCACTTCTAAGCGACTTAACCCCAGGTTGGCCCGCAATTGCTGAAGGGTGCCCATTGCCTGGATCGCACCGTCGTAGATCAGGGCAATACGATTACAGCGCTCAGCTTCATCGAGGTAGGGGGTGGCGACGACAATGGTCATCCCCCCCTCGGCCAGGGTGGCTAATACATCCCAAAACTCACGCCGGGACACGGGATCAACGCCCGTGGTGGGTTCATCCAGGAGCAGGATTTGGGGTTGGGAAATGAGGGCACAACACAGGGCCAGCTTTTGTTTCATGCCGCCGGAGAGTTGCCCCGCCAGGCGATCGGCGAAGCGATCGAGGTCCATGAGTCGGAGATACTGATCCCGGCGTTGCTGGAAGTCGTTAGGTGCAACCTGGCGCAGGCTGGCATTGTAGCGCAGGTTTTCTTCAATACTCAGGTCTAGGTAGAGGGAGAATTGCTGGGTGAGGTAGCCGATTTGTAACCGGGCGTCACGGGGAGGGCGATCGAGGACCTGCACGGTACCGCTGGTTGCTTCCAAGATGCCGGCCAGAATATGGAAGGTGGTGGTTTTGCCTGCACCATCGGGGCCAATCAAGCCAAAAATCTCACCGGGCTGGACTTGAAAGGTGAGGCTGCGGATGGCGACATGGGAACCGTAGTGTTTGCGCAATCCCGTGACTTGGATGATGGGCGACATGGGGATGGTGAAGTTCAGCGGTTGATGGCATCGTCGGGGCGGGTCGTACCCACATCCGTCGGGGCAACTGTGATTTATCTAGACTGGCTCGAATTCGTCTCCTAACCTCCCCCCGAACGATTCCTACGATCGCGGATCAATGCGTTCCAGTAACTTATGCTTGATCTGTTGATCAAACACCTGCCATTTCAAGTCGGCATAGGCCGAATCCTCTTGATTCCCCGCCAGAAAGCCGAGGGGGATCTCAAAGCCCCCCGCCAGGGAACGTCCCCCGCCAAAATAACGTCCCTGGGCATCTTGTCCCAAGGCTTCCTTCAGAAACTCATCCGGATCAAGCGTCAGCTTAGTGGTGCGCAGCGACCCAACCACCATTTCCAAGCCCTTGGCCTCATCGCGGGCAATCCCATAGACCACGGCGGTATGGACATTTTCCTCCGTCACCAGAAAATCAGCAGCCTGGGGAACCGCATCCCGGTTTTCGTAGCGTAGATAGCCAACCCCCGCGATCGACACATTATTATGGATCAGTCGATTGCGCAGCGATCGCTCAATGATATCCATCACCGACCGCGATCGCGCTGCTTGCAAGATCGCGCTCAACAGTTGGGGGTCATAGTAGCGACTGAGATAGGCCGCTGCCAGAAATTCTTCCTCTTGAGCCTGTTGCAGGGCACTGGTGTCCGATCGCAGCCCGTGCATGAGCGCTGTCGCACACTTGACATGTTGGGTAATGCTGGGATCAAAGCTGAGGAGACCAGCTTGAATATACTGGGTCAGAATCGTCGCCGTTGCCCGGATGTGGGGACGGATATCCACAAATTCAGCCCCAAAATGGGGTTGGCCGCTGTGGTGATCAATCACCACAATCACCGGTAAATTAGCATCGTGCAACAGGCACGTCAGGTGGCTCGTGGTTCCCTGGTTGTCAATAAACACCACCCCTTGATAAACCGACAGATCCTTATTCTGGGCGATCGACAAGGGCCAACGTTGTACCGGCAAATCCGTTAGCTTCACCAGGGCAATATTCTCCTGGTGACTGAGCATTCCTGCGTAGACAATATCGCATTGGATATCATACTGCTGCGCCATCAGCTTATAGGCCCAAGCCCCTGACAGGGCATCCGGGTCCGGAAAATCTTGCAGAATCACCAATTGACGATCGCCCTGGTGTCGCTCTAGGCATTGCCGTAATGCCGCTACCTTCAGATCCACCAGCCGGGGTTGGAGGGTAGCCGCTTTGGCCCCCGTCCGAGTCATAGGATGTTCAAGCACAGGATCATCAATGGCAGACATGGCAGCTAAATCGTTAATAAACAATAAACAGTCAACAGTAGTCAGACCGTCATCAAGGTCAATCGGGATCGGGGTGATTAGGTAGCTTCCCTGCCGCATACACCCACTGGCAATGGTCTTCCCCGGCGCTCGGTTGACACCCCTAGGCAACTGTATGCATCGAACCCTGGTGTTGCCTCGGCTGAGCCGCTGGCAGTAGCCGTTACCGAAGAGAGCCGGGGGAATTGTGGGGTCTGAACAACCCCAACCAATGCATCTCTGTTCTAATTCTTACAGAAATCTCCTCCCCCTAGCAGTGGGGAATATGCGGCAATCCCACCCCAGCCAAGTCTAATCGCCGCCCCTCGCGATCACCTTAGATCCCGATCACATACTTACGCCACTCCTGATGCACCCCACTCTTCAATTGTTTGACAATTTCAAAATATAAGCCGCTGTGGGGCTTCCGTGGGGGTGTCCGCAGCGGCATATTGGCTTCCTTCGGGGTGCGATTGCCTTTCTTGACGTTGCAACGCACACAGGCCGTCACCATGTTTTCCCAACTGTCGCCCCCTCCACGCGATCGGGGCACGACATGATCCAGCGTGAGTTCATCACCCGTATACCCACAGTACTGGCAACTATGACCATCCCGATGGAGGATGTTACGGCGGGTCAGCGGGATATCTTTATAGGGTACCCGCACATAGTGCAGCAGTCGAATCACCGTCGGCAGGGGCAATTCCGAGTATAAATACTTGCCATTATGTTCAACTTGCTCCGCTTTACCTTTGATGACCAGGACGACCGCCCGTCGCCAACTCGTGATATTGAGTGGCTCATAGGAGGCGTTTAACACCAGGACTTTCCCCATGTCTCATCAAGGCTGGAGGGTTTATCGCATGGTAACACGTCCAGCTAGATTTTTGGAGTGCTGCCAGCCAGATCAGCCAGCGTGATCGTGGCCAGGAGCGGACGGCTAGGGCTGAACCAAGGACTCCCTAGGATGGGGGGAGGAGATCACTCTTACGGTGTTTTGCTTCAATAACGGTATGCACATTACCGCGTGGGGTAAAGTCTCCCTTGATCGTGGCTTCGAGGGGATCACAGGTCGCAACAAAATCATCCAAGATCTGGTTAATGGCCTCCTCGTGGGAAATATAGCGATCGCGGTAGCCATTAATATATAGCTTCAGCGCCTTGAGTTCCACCACGCGCTCATTGGGGGTGTAGATGAGGTCGATCGTGGCAAAGTCCGGATAGCCCGAAAAGGGACACTTACAAGTGAACTCCGGCAGGGTGATGTGGATGGTATAGGGACGGCCCAGCCGTGGGTTCGGAAAGGTAATCAGTTTGCCTTCCAAAATATGGCGTTCGCCGTACTTAAGGTCGGTCTGGGTATCGGGATTGGCAATATCAGACAGATCTGCGCGGGGGGCATCGCTGGGACCCCCTGGCTCCTGGATAGGGTCCACGACTAGGGGGTCAGGCGAACAGGTGTGATCAGTACGAGACAAGCTCATTTTTCTAGGATATCCTTTGCTCTACATTGGCAACTCGCGTTATGACAAGTACCCTTGCCATAACCCATTGAATCGAATAACGGTTGAGGGTGGCCTAACCTCTAGGGCAGACCAACGCCACACCAATCCTGTGAGTGAGTAAGAGGGAGCGAACTATGACTTCGGAATTGAATATGAGACCCGTTGCGCGTCCTAGCTCGCCGCCCAGGCGAACGCCAGCGCGATCGATGATGGGCAGCCCCTCCCCTGGCAATCAGGTGCCATCGGTCCCGATCACAGTCTATCGAGAACTGGCGACGGAACTGCAAATGACCCATGCCCAAGTCGATTCCCTAAGCCAGCAAAACCGCCATTTAACGGAACAGAACCGGCAACTTCGCCAGGAGATTACCCGGATTGTCCAATCGGCCCTGCAACTCCAGCATCTCGTCGATTCTTTCCAACCGGGCGGTTTCACGGCTCCCGAAGCGTTTGAGCCGGAGCCGCCTACCCCGCCTAACCCCAAGCCGATCGGAGATCGCCCCCTGCCACCCTCCCCCCTGAATATACCGGAGATGACGGGGATGGCACCGCCCGCCGCTCGCTTCACGGAACACCCTGATCCCAGTCGTCAGGTGCGGCTGCGTCCGGAGCGATCGCGGGACTTGGGGGGACTGTGGCTAGCCGTAATGATTTTTATCATTATTGTGACGGCCTTCAGCGCTGGCTTTTTCATCATGCGCCCTTTTTTGAACGCGGATCAGTGAGGCTAGGTCTAGGGACTCGGTATCGCTCAGCCCTGCGCACTGGGGTGGCCCCTGTTGCCACAGCTAATTCAGGGCAAAAGGGCGCGATCACCCATAGGCTGGTTAAGCGGATAGCTAGAAAATGGTAGTCTCTGTTACACAATGATCCTGGGTGTCGATGTTAGGAGTTGGGAGTTGTCACGAGCTATCCCTGAGGAGCTGGACGGTTGAAAAAAGTAGAAGCGATCATTCGTCCCTTCAAGCTGGACGAAGTTAAAATTGCCCTGGTCAACGCTGGCATCGTGGGTATGACGGTTTCCGAAGTCCGTGGTTTCGGTCGCCAGAAGGGCCAAACGGAACGATATCGAGGGTCCGAATATACGGTTGAGTTTTTGCAAAAGCTCAAGGTTGAGATCGTGGTGGAGGATGAACAAGTCGAAATGGTCATTGAAAAGATCATTTCTGCTGCCCGTACCGGTGAAATTGGGGACGGTAAGATTTTCATTACTCCCGTAGAAGAGGTGGTTCGGATTCGGACCGGCGAAAAGAATCTCGAAGCCGTTTAAGAATTTAGGGGGGTCTACAGCCGTTCCCTCGCTAATGAAGTACTGTCAGGCCTTGTAAACAAGGGGCTTAAGCCCCTTGTCTGTACCTCGCCAAGTATGGAAGTGCTGTATCTTAGGACCGATCGACAGCTAGGGTAGTCCACATAAAAGTTTCGCAACGTGGGTAGTCATCACTTTAGTCATTGCAGACTAGAGCCAGCACTGTAAACGTTGCACCCTAGATTAGGCACTGCCCTAGTTGCATTGCCCAAAGGTCCAACCCCCTCATCTGGCCATTACGATTACGGCTGGTTAAGGCTGAGCCAACCCAACCCAATGCTCATTTCCGAGTGTTGGGTTTCCCTATGTTGCCTAAACATTAGCACCCTGACTTAAGCAGACGAATTGGCCAACGGATTGGGCACACAAACTTAGCGTGCAGACTGCAAGATCTGGGCCAGTTGTTCTGGAGACAAGGATCGGATCAGCGACAACTGGAAGGGATCACGGCTGATGGTGTTAATATAGCCCGATCGCAGGTAGGTCTGAAATTCTGGTTGCTGCTTGAGATAGGTGGTGGCAGCGGCTACCAGCAGGGTCCTCAGATTACCTTGGAACCAAGCGTGGGAAGCGTTAAATGCGGCCTCGCTTTCCACCGTTGAGAAAAATAATTGATCCGCAAGCTGGGTCAGGTCACTGGTATGGGAGGCCCCCTCCGCGATCACGAGGTAGCGATCGGGAGTTGTTAACCAGCTAAAGGTTTCGGCCTGTTGGGGGATAACGGGAGCCGCTACATCAACGGCTCCTCCCATCATCAGGGTGGGGACTTGAATCCGGCCCATGCCCGCCTCCCCAAACAGATTGCTAACGGGCGCAAAAGCCATAATCAATTTGATCCGATCGTCCTTGACCCCTTGCTCC
This sequence comes from Coleofasciculaceae cyanobacterium bin_20, assembly GCA_037445115.1. Taxonomy (GTDB): domain Bacteria; phylum Cyanobacteriota; class Cyanobacteriia; order B231; family B231; genus Trichothermofontia. The sequence continues at coordinate 12,744 of JBBILC010000061.1, read as the reverse complement.
GCCAGTTGGTGTACCACCAGGGGAGAGTTCTGAAGTTCTAGGGCACGACATTCGAGTAACAGGGCCAAATCGGTCACCCCGATCGTCGTCGGTTGGCAGCGGTTCGCCAAATAGTCAAAGTCGATGGTGGCCCCCCCCAGGGCTAGGGCCGTATAGCCCCCAAAGGAGTGTCCGGCCACAGCCACCCGTTGTAGGTTCAAACGCCCCCCCAGTTCAGCCCGATTGTAACGCTCCAATTGATCCAGGAGGAAACTGACATCCAGGGGACGATCGAGAAATTCACTCACTAGGAAAATTTCCCGTGCCTTCCAGGCCATGACTGCCTGCTTTTGGGCCTCATTGCTGCCAATATGTTCGGGTAGGGCGACCGCAAACCCATAGGACGCCAAATGCTGGGCAAATTCGCGAAAATAGGTGCGACTGGACCCCAAGCCGTGGGAAATGATCACCACCGGGACCGCCGTTAACTGGCTCAGTGTTTGGGGCAAATATAAATCAGCGGGATAGGTCCGTTGGCGGCGGGTGTCCTCTAGTTGCAGCGGTTGAAAGACCACGGGATAGGGGCCAGGTTGTCGCAAATCCACAAGGCTATCTAAGGGGAGCGAGGCTTCGGCGGCAGCAGCGGCGGCTGACATCTGTTGAGTTGCTGCTACAAAAGCTTCGGTTTGACGCACGAACCGGGCACTTTGTCGATAAATCGTCAGAACACGGTTGACATCCAAGCGCACGGTAGAGGTTGGGAAATGGCGCAAAAAGCTTAGTAGGGAGATCCCCTCCGGTGCCGCTGCGGCCAAAACCAACGCCGATCGGATGGCCTGGGCACCATTAAGACCCGCACTGGTCTGCACGACTCGCCCGGTTCGTTGGAGCATCATCTCCCCCATCGGGTCCTGGAGCAGTTGTGAGAGCACGCTGGCACTGATCTGCTTATGTTGACCCAGGGCTTGGCGTAGCTCCTCCCGCGCCTCCGGCTTGAGGAACCGAATAAAGGGGCGTAGGGCGGCATCCACCGTGCCTTCCTTAACAAACGCTTCCAGAGAATTGATGGGGATGGATTGGGCTAAGGGGCCAAAGGTGACGTTAACCTGTTCTGCTGCCCGTGCTGGCAGGACCGTGAGCAGACTCGCCAGTAGGCCGATCGCAACCTGAGGCCACGATCGCGGAGTTTTGGAAGCACGTAGCAGGCGGGCCAGATCAAGTACCGAGGGGGCGGGGGGTCTCCCATCTGCGATCGTGTTCTGGGGGGGAATATCACACGGGGACGGGGGCTGTTGATGGGAGAGGGGAAGCAGTATCATGGGAAATCCGTATTCGCTGATCGGGATAGGTTAGCTTGACGAAACTAAGGGGGATAACGCCACCACCCGTACCCAGTTTGAGAATGGCTGGCAGAGAGCCGGACTGTTTATCACCCACGGGACAGCCTCGCAGCAGGCACGCCCAATATTATCGCTGGGAGTTCCGGAATTATGGCTGGGATTAAGGATACCGTCTGGGCGCTCCCAGCCTGCTGTTCCATTGCCTTTCCCCTGCAAAAGGGCGATCGGCCAAATAAAAAGGCCAGTGTGTGACTGACCTTCCCACAAACTCAATTCTAAAATCGTCGTACTCCGTGTCCCCAGGCTATTAGTAGCCATAGGCACGAAAAGATATTCCCAGCGCTCATCCCCACGATGGCCGCTCGGGATTTCCCTTCATTGGGGTTCATAAGCTCTATTGTAATGAAAGGCACAGACTTTCTGTCATAAAACTTTACGTTGCATTGAGCATCTAGAGATAACCGTTGCTGATGAGTAGGGCATACTGCGGCTTAGACAGGAGCCAATTACCGTGGGGTAGGCATTCTGCTAGATTGAATTTTAGATTTTAGATTTTAGATTTTCTGGATATTGTGGGGTAGGCATCCTGCCTGCCAGGATTGGGTGGGGTAGGCATCCTGCCTGCCAGGATTGGGTGGGGTAGGCGTCTCGCCTGCCAGGATGGGGGGGTAGGCATCCTACATCGGTGTCAAGTTAAGGCAGGATGCCAAAGGTCAAGGGCAATCGCCGTCTTGGCCGCTGCGCTTGCGGGTGGTTTTGAGCAGCCCGAAGCGCCAGTGATGTTCGACCAGAAAGCAAAAGTAGTAAAAACTCCGAGATAAAAAATCCGCAACAGCATGGCCATCGAGATCCGCTCCAGCAGTTGACCTAAGGCGATCGCCCCTGCGGCACATAACTCACTCCGATCGGTCGTGGGCTTGGCGTAAAATCAGACTCAGCACCATCACACAGAGGACTGTGAACGTCAGCACCTAGTCACACAAGCGGTAGGATTGACCCGTAACAGTTGTCAGCGGCGGCAGCGTAGCGGGTTAGAGCAGGTCTCGCAATACTGTTCCAGTTCTGGGTCGGGGGCGCGGGTGGCGTGGCCAAGCGCCGGAAGTCGAGGTGACCACGTGGTTTAGGTGGGAGGTTTGCTCATAACACCTAACTCGAACTCCTGCTCCAGCCTAACCGCTGGCTTCCCAACTGGCTGGCTGGCTGCCCCCCGACTTGACTTTTGTGCCCGTTAACTTGAAGGATGTCTATCCCACAAGATCCTGGCAGGCAGGATGCCTACCCCACAACATCCAGAAAATCTAAAATCTAAAATCTAAAATCTAAAATTCAATCTGGCAGAATGCCTACCCCACCAATACTGTGTGATCCAATACTGTGTGATCCGATGAGAGTGAACCATGCCTGTTACCCCTGAACTTGCTTCGTTGTTGCCGAAGATCGCAGCTTCCTCCCCTGGGGCAGAGACCCCCCTAGAAACGCCCATATTGACCCTGGTCTTAGATGTGGAGGGAATGCGCTGTGCGGGGTGTGTCCAGGCGGTGGAGCGGCGCTTGCAGCAGCAGCCAGGGGTCATCTCGGCGGCAGTGAACCTGATCACGCAGGTGGCGACGGTTACCTATCACCCAGATACTACAACCGCAGAAACCCTAGCGGCCCAGTTAACCCAAATTGGTTTCCCCAGTCAACCGCGATACGCCAAGGGGGTCGCGAAGCTATCGGGGGCAGCCCTTCCCCAAGCAACGGCCCTAGCCAACCTGGAAACGGCACAACAACAGGCATTACGGGCGCAATTATCCCAACTGCTGCTGGCGGTCGGGTTATTGGTGTTGTCGGCGATCGGGCATTTAGCCCATATTCTGGCCATCAACCTCCCTGGGTTTGCCAATATTTGGTTCCATGCGGGACTGGCGACCTTGGCCTTACTGGGACCGGGACGGGCGATCCTGCGGGATGGTGCTCAGGGGTTACGCCACGGGATTCCCAATATGAACACGCTGGTGGGCTTGGGGATGCTCAGTGCTTACCTTGCCAGTGGCGTGGCGTTGCTGGTTCCTACCTTAGGTTGGGAGTGTTTTTTCGATGAACCTGTCATGTTGGTGGGGTTTATCCTTCTGGGCCGGACGCTGGAACACCGAGCACGGAACCGGGCCTCGGCCTCGCTGCGACACTTGATGGCTCTCCAACCCGCGATCGCTCGCCTTGTGACTGTTCGCGCTGCTTCTGGGCCGGAGCAGCACCCTTCCCAGCCCACCGATAGCCTGCCCACCCAGCACGTGGAAATTGCTACGGAAGCGGTTCGGGTTGGCGATTGGTTGTACGTGCTCCCAGGGGAAAAAATCCCGGTGGATGGGGTCGTCACGATCGGGCAAACCCGTGTCGATGAATCAATGCTGACCGGGGAAGCGATGCCAGTCGTGAAGCAAGTCGGGGATAGGGTGATCGCAGGTACCCTCAACCAATCAGGCGCGATCGCCCTGGAAGCCAGCCATACGGGACAGGACACCACCCTTGCCCAAATTATTGCCCTGGTCGAAGCGGCTCAAACCCGCAAAGCACCGATCCAACGCTTGGCCGATCAGGTGGCAGGCTATTTTACCTATGGCGTTATGGTGATCGCCCTGCTTACCTTCCTGTTCTGGTATGGCCTGGGGACCCATCTCTTCCCAGCGCTCCTCATGCCGCCAACCCACTGGATGAGCCACGGCCACTGGACAATGGCAGGAAATGCCATGATGCCGACCTCGCCGCTGTTATTGAGCTTGAAACTAGCGATCGCCGTGTTGGTCGTTGCCTGTCCCTGTGCCTTGGGCCTAGCCACACCCACCGCGATCCTGGTGGGGACAGGACTGGGGGCCGAGCGGGGCCTCTTGATCCGGGGCGGCGATGTCCTTGAACAGGTACACCGCATTAACACGATTGTTTTTGACAAAACCGGTACCCTCACTACCGGTACCCCGCAAGTCACTGACTGTGTACTGCTGAGCCAGACAGCTCATGAGGTGTGGGGTGGACATCCTGCCTGCGCTGGCCAGAACGGAACCGCAGCGGGGGTGACGGTGACCGTTGAACCTATGACAGCCGATATAGCTATCCCACCAGATATTTATCCGGTTTGTCCGGATGATCTGCTCCAGTTGGCGGCAACGGTTGAACAGGGCACCGGTCATCCCATTGCAACCGCCATCCTGGCAGCGGCGACGGCCCGTAACTTGCCACTACGGCCAGCCCAATCTGTACAAACGGAAGCAGGATGTGGCGTAACCGCGATCGTAGCTGAGCAACGGGTGAGCGCCGGTCGGTCGCTCTGGCTACAGCAGCAAGGGGTGGCAATCGACCCCAGCCAGCCGCCCGGTTGTGAGCTAGAAGCCCAAGGGAAAACCCTGGTCTATGTGGCGATTAACACCCAACTGGTGGGCCTGCTGGCCATTACCGACACCCTGCGTGAGGATGCAGCCGAGACGATGGCCCAACTGCAAGGCATGGGATTACGGGTGATGCTGATGACGGGCGATCGTCCTGCCGTTGCCGCTGCGATCGCCCAACAACTTCAGCTTGATCCCAGCCATGTCCTAGCGGAGGTCGATCCGGCTGGCAAAGCTGCCGTGATTCAAGATCTGCAAAACCAGGGGCAACGGGTCGCAATGGTCGGGGATGGGATTAATGATGCACCGGCCCTTGCCCAAGCCGAAGTCGGGATTGCCCTGCGATCGGGAACACAGATCGCCGCTGAAGCGGCCCAAATTGTGCTGATGGGCGATCGTCTGAGGGACGTACTGGCTGCGATCGCCCTGAGTCGAGCCACATTTCACAAAATTCAGCAAAACCTCTTCTGGGCCTTTGCCTATAACTTGGTGGCAATTCCGGCAGCAGCGGGGGCCTTCCTCCCCGGCTGGGGGCTGCTCCTCAGTCCGGCGATGGCAGGGGCGCTCATGGCCTGTAGCTCAGTGACGGTGGTGGTCAATGCCTTATTGCTGCGATTGCACGGAGAGACACTGGGGCAGCGATCGCCCAAGAACAAACCGATCCCGGCCCCATCACGCATTTGCTAGACTAGCAGAAGCCGATGCGATCAATAATATGCTCAAAAAAATGGCCAAAGACGCCCAAATAAGCCTAAAACATTTGCCGAGTACCCCCAATGCTTAACCCTTAGCAACGGCCTCAGTGGAGAATAAATGGGGTGCTGCCATCTTGAGGGTAGGGTTCCCCAGCGTGACACATCCTGTTGTATATCTTCACTAACTCACCAACCAGTATGGCCTCTGCTTCTGCCTAAACACTAATGTAGCTGTATACTGGTGAAGTGATTTCCGGTCACCGCAGCGCCCTGACGTAATTAAATGACCTTAGACGCGAAACAACACCTATTGATTGTGGAAGATGACAAGGGCCGGCGTGAGTTTGTGTTAAACGCCTCTCTTTACTCGATCGGGCGCGATCCTCGCTGCGACATTCGTTTGGCTTCCCAGTTTGTGTCACGACGCCATGCCACGCTGGTTCAACTCCCCCAGGAGGATGGCACCTTCTACTATCGGGTGGTGGATGGCAACCTCAAGGGTAAACCCAGTGCCAATGGTTTACTGATTAATGGGCGCAAGCTCCAAGCCCATGACCTGCAAAATGCCGATGAAATCGTCTTTGGACCGCAAGTGCGAGCGATCTACTATTTACTCAACCGCGATGAAGGGACACCGGTTCCCCCGGACGAATTCGACATTACCTTGATCAGCCCCAACATGGTAGGCCGACCAGAGGAATCCGCCTCGTAGCCTCGGTCCTTTTGCAACAGCTATTACAGCACTTCCATACTTGGTGAGGTACAGGCAAGGGGCTTAAGCCCCTTGTTCGCAAGGCTTGACCGTACTTCATTAGAGAGGGAACGGCTGTAAACAGCCATTAAACAACCATTAAGCGGTGTCAGTAGCCCAGAACAGCCGTTGGCCTGACGATCGTTCATCGTGCGATGAGGGTGAGCATATCGGCAGGTTGCTGGCCACCGACAACCTCCAGGTTGATGGGGATGGCCGCTCGTTATTTATGGTGAGGAGTTTTGGTTTCTAAGGGGGGGACGGGATCGTAGCCACCGGGATGGAGCGGATGGCAACGAAGCAGGCGACGCAGGGCTAGCCAGCTACCCCGGATGGGGCCAAAGCGATCGATCGCCGCGATCGCGTACTGGGAGCAGGTCGGCTGAAAGCGGCAAACGGGGGGAAACAGGGGTGAAATAAAGGTGCGATAAAAACGAATCGGCAGAATTAATAAAAACTTCATGGCATTGCCTTGAACGCCAAGACCATCATGCGCGGTCGGGTGCCCCTGCGGCAACTGTTCTGGCAGAGAAAAGCTGTCCTTATCGGGTCGGGTTGATATCTGATTCGCCTTAGTCAGATTCCGGTAAATCTCTTAGAATTGGGGCGATTCACCAGGAGGGCAAAAGGATGCCACGGCTAAGGTTTGCATCACTTCAGTTTGCAGCACTCTGGGGCATCCTGGGCTGGGCTGGGCTAGCCGCAATTCCCCCTTGGGGACGCTACGCGATCGCGGAGATGGGTCAGGCGCAGGTCATGGGCAATCCCGAATGGGTGCCGACGGCTAGTCCTGTGACGCCGCTGGCTGATCCGGGTGGAGGCGTGATGGTTCCCACGGTGCCAACCTTCAATGATGGGCAGCCCCCTTCTGTCCCACCACCGCCGATGGTGGATGGGGTGAGTGTGCCGCCAACGGCATCGGATTGGTTGGCCCCGGCACCGCTCCCTATGCCAAGTGTTAGCCCGATCGCGGCCCCCGCTGTGCCCGCGCCAGCCTCGGCAGCCCATTCGGAGGCCCCTTGCCAACTGGCCCCTGGACAGGCGGTATCCGTGTGCCCCCCCCTAGCGACCCCAGCCCCTAGCTCCCCAGCGGTCACCAGTGCTGATTTTCCGCGTCCCCGTGCCTTGAGTTTTGACTTCGCGCCCGGTTTCCCCTTGCCAACGGTACTGCCCGGTTCAGCGCGAGCCTCGATCGTGCAAACGCCCACCAAAAGTACGGGACTAGCAGGGATTGTGCGTTTCGCCCATGCCCTATCGGCTACCAGTAACCTGGCGCTGGTTCTGGAGGGGGGAGAGCATATTTTTGCCTTTGATGCGGGGTTCACCCAACTCAATGCGGCCCATCAAGGGCTAGGGGTTAACTTTGCGGCTCAAACGTCCTGGTCGCCAGCGTTCCGAGGGGGCGATCGGGAGGTGGACTTGCCCGGTGGCGAGACGGCCTGGGTGCAGCGGATCGGGGGCGGAATGGAAACCTACTTCCCGATCAGCGCCAAAATCAATGGGGCGTTTGGGGTGGGCTATCAGCAGGTGTCGGTGCGACCGGATGCCTTTGGGAGTGGGGCGGTGTCCAGGGATGAGGAGGGCAACCGGGTAACCGTCGATGCCGATGGGATTGATGACGTGGTCACCCTGAATTTTGCCCTAGTGCGGGATAATCTCCACCAGGCTCAGTTCCCCCGCGAAGGATCGATGCTACGTGTCGGGGCCGATCAGGGGTTCACGATCGGTCAGGATAGTGTTACCTTCACGCGGCTGAATGCCCGCTATACCCAATACCTCCCGGTGGAATTTTTTGGCTTCCAACCGGGTCCCAAAACCTTTATTTTTGATGTGCAAGGGGGGACGATATTGGGGGATGTGCCACCCTATGAGGCGTTTAATTTGGGGGGCAGCAGTTCAGTACGCGGTTGGGATGGCGGCGAGATTAGTACGGGAACTAGCTTTGTCCAAGGGGCAGTGGAATATCGGTTCCCCATGTTCGATCTCACGCTGTTCTCGCGGGAGTTTCCTATTCGCGGGGCGCTCTTTACAGAATTTGCGAGTGATTTAGGGACTGCTGATGAGGTGATCGGCAGGCCAGCCGAGGTACGGAACAAACCGGGTGATGGCTTTGGATTTGGGTTCGGCCTGCAAACAGAAACCCAATGGGGCCTGGGTCGCCTAGAGTTTGCCCTAACTAATGAAGGGGATACGTCGGTGATTGTTACGATCGGCGATCGGTTTTAATGGATACTACCCCTAGTCCTTAAATAAAAAAAACAGGTGAGGACTCATTTCTCTTCCGAAGCAGGATTGATCGCTGGGCCGTTCATGAGCGTTTTGGGGTGTGGCCGGGAAACGACACGCTTGGGTGGGAAATCATGGCTTACCTGAAAGCGAAGTAGATACCAACAGAAATACAGCACTGCCATACTTGGTGAGGTACAGACAAGGGGCTTAAGCCCCTTGTTTACAAGGCTTGACCATACTTCATTAGAGAGGGAACGGCTGTATAGCAATCCCAAATGGTTTGTGAAGGATTGTGGTGAAAGCATCTAGCCTGTGCGGGCAAGATGCCCACCCCACGCATATAAATCACCTGAGATGGCTATATGAATGCTCCCAGAATGAAGTTTGATATCAGCACGTGATCAAATTCAGGTTAAATTACTGATTCCCATCCTTGCTAACACCGACACATGGATTGCCCTGACCCTAGCTTTACCGCCCACCCCGACCTTGCCCTCGCCTTCGCCTATCTCCAGGGGCAAACGGGCACGGCGGGCGATCTTCCCCAGCAACTCCCAGAAGTGGGGATTGGGGAACAACGGACGATCGCGCGCCTAGCGGGTCATGTCCTGGGAACAGCCGCCCACCTAGATGCGCCCACGAGCTTTGCCCACATGGACCCCCCCACCCCCTGGATCACCTGGGCCATGTCCCTCTGGAACGCCAGCCTGAATCAAAACCTGCTCCATGACATGACCGCCCCCTTCGCGACGCAGGCCGAGGCGATCGTCCTGGACTGGCTCACGCCCTACTTCGGCATGACCGGGGGACACTTCTGTGCGGGTTCTACCCTGGCCAACCTCACGGGACTCTGGGCGGCTCGCGATGCGGCGGGGGTGCGCACGGTGGTCGCCTCGGAAGTGGCCCATCTGAGTATCGAAAAATCCTGTCGTTTACTTGGCCTGGACCTGATCCAGGTGCCGACCGATCGCCACGGACGCCTGGATGTCCAACACCTGCCCGTCCTCGCCGATGCCTGCCTCGTCCTCACGGCAGGAACCACGGCCACCGGCGCGATCGACCCCCTCTCCCTGGCGGGTACGGCTAAATGGACCCATGTAGATGCGGCCTGGGCTGGTCCACTGCGCCTCAGTCCCACCTACGCCGATCGCCTGAAGGGGATCGAACACGCCGACTCGGTGAGCGTTTCCGCCCACAAGCTATTGTTTCAACCCAAGGATTCGGCCCTGATCCTTTTCCGGGATCTGGCCACCGCCAACGCCGCCATCAGCTTTGGGAGTGGCTATCTGGCCAAACCCAATATTGGTGTTCAGGGATCACGATCGGCGGCGGCGATTCCCCTGCTGGCGACGCTTCTGGCTTGGGGACGATCGGGGTTGGCCAACCGTCTCGATCATCTCATGGATGTTGCCGAGTACCTGGCCGATGCCATCACGGCCCACGATCGCCTGCAACTGTGGCACCGTCCCCAAACAGGCATTACCGTTTTCCGTCCGCTCGGGATAGCCACCCCCGACTTCATTGCCCAGACCCCAGCGGGGATGCTTTCTACCTGTGTCCTGGGGGGTGAAACCTGGGCCAGAGCCGTTGCCGCGAATCCCTGTGTGGATCGCGATCGCATCGTGGCGGCCATCGCAGCAGCGGTTGCCCGTGATCGCCAGGATAATTCTAAATAGTCAAAATAACCCTCAATATGGGAGCAAAGTATGTTGCAAAATGGCGATCGGGTAACGTTCAGTTTTTGGGAAGCGGGCTGCATGATTTGGGTCGGTTCCCTGGATGCCTATGAGACATTTTGCCAAGCCTGGTTTCACAAGGAAGGCAATGTGATTAAAATTGACATCGACACCGTGCGGCAACTCATTCTCGATCGTCATGCCATTATGCCCATGAGCTTATATCAAGATGATGGCTATACAACCCAGGTGGTGTTGGGAGAATTAGACGAACGGGAACAAGAAGATTGGACGGCACGGGCGGGTTGGCAACTGCATTTACCCACCGGACAATTAGTCATCTCTGGTATTGTCGATGCTGACGTAGAAGTACCTGCCTTCACAGAGACCGATCCGCACGACACGCTACAACTTTATGTCGAGGTCCCGCCGGGACGATATACCGTTACCGTCTATGCCTATCCACCGGGCGATTTATCAACGGGCTGGGGGCAAATTGAAAACCCTCAACTCTTCGAGCCAACAGCCGGTATTGAACCGGAAAATCCCCTTGACTATTTCCAGCGTACTCGCCCCAGTGAACCCATGCCCGATTGGCTGGGTGAAGACTATGCCGCAACCGAGGCGGAACGCCAGCAGTATCACCAAGCCCTAGAGGAGGGCGATCGCTACCTCAACTTTGTCGTCCAATTGCTGCCGCTCGTCGTCCCGCCTCCAATCCCACAATTAGAGGCGGATGGCTGTTTAGCCTGGACGTTTCGTAAACCCCAACGATTTCCTTTGGGCATCCGTATTACCTAGCCTAGAGACAGGCTAGAGGGCTATCCCACTGGCACTTAGCCCAAATTGGCGTCGGTCACGGCTCCCTGGCTGCTGGAAGAAACCAGCTTGGCGTACTTGGCCAGAACCCCACGGGTATAGCGAGGCGGAGGGGCTTGCCAGTTGGCCCGCCGTTGTGCCAGTTCCGCATCGGAGAGATTGACCTGCAAGAGGCGGGCGTTGGCATCGATCGTGATCGAGTCTCCCTCTTGCACCAGGGCGATCGTCCCCCCCACGGCAGCTTCTGGAGCCACATGCCCCACCACCAGGCCATAGGTCCCCCCGGAAAAGCGTCCATCGGTGATCAGGCCCACGGAATCCCCCAGACCTGCGCCAATAATCGCCGAAGTGGGGGCCAGCATTTCCCGCATACCGGGTCCGCCCTTGGGACCTTCGTAGCGAACCACGATGACATCCCCGGCTTTGATCTGCCCAGCCAGAATCGCCTGCAAGCACGTTTCTTCCGACTCAAACACCCGTGCCGGTCCCGTCATGCTAGGCTTCTTCACGCCAGAAATTTTCGCCACTGCGCCCTCGGTAGCGAGATTGCCCTTGAGGACAACCAAGTGACCTTGGGGGTAAAGAGGATTCGCCCAAGGCCGGATCACATCCTGATCTGCCGGGGGGTCGGCGGGAATGTCAGCCAGTTGTTCGGCGATCGTTTTGCCCGTAATCGTCAGGGCGTCGCCGTGGAGCAGACCATTGGCGAGGAGCATTTTCATCACCTGGGGCACGCCACCGGCTCGGTGAAACTCGGTGGTGACGTAGCGGCCCGATGGCTTGAGGTCACACAACACGGGCACCCGATCGCGAATGGCCACAAAGTCATCCAGGGTGAGGGGCACCGCCGCTGCATGGGCGATCGCCAGTAGGTGCAAAACCGCATTGGTGGAGCCGCCCACGGCCATCACGACCGCGATCGCATTCTCAAACGCCTTGCGGGTGAGAAGTTGGCGGGGCCGAATTTGCTGCCGAATGGCTTCCACCAGCACCTTGGCGGATGCTTCCGTGCTATCGGCCTTTTCCTCATCTTCCGCCGCCATCGTGGAGGAATACATTAGGCTGATGCCCATCGCCTCAAAGATCGAAGACATCGTATTAGCCGTATACATCCCGCCGCAGGACCCGGCCCCTGGACAGGCATTGCGCTCCACCCCTAGGAGTTCCGCCTCGCTGATGTTCCCGGCACTGTACTGACCAACGGCTTCAAAGGCGCTGACGATCGTCAAATCCCGATCGTTGTAGCGTCCCGGCTTAATCGTGCCGCCGTAGACAAAGATCGCTGGAATATTCATCCGCGCAATGGCGATCATCGCCCCTGGCATATTCTTGTCGCAGCCGCCGATCGCCAACACCCCATCCATGCTTTGCCCATTGCAGACGGTTTCGATCGAGTCGGCAATCACATCCCGCGACACCAGGGAATACTTCATCCCCTCCGTGCCCATCGAAATCCCGTCACTGATCGTAATCGTGCCAAAGACCTGGGGCATGGCTCCCGCCTGTTTCAGACCCTTTTCGGCCCGCTTGGCCAGGTCATCCAGGCCCATATTACAAGGCGTGATCGTGCTGTAGCCATTGGCAATCCCCACGATCGGCTTGCTGAAGTCATCGTCGCCAAAGCCCACGGCCCGGAGCATGGCGCGATTGGGCGATCGTTGTACGCCCTGGGTAATGACCTGGCTTCTGAAATTGTCCGACATGATGCGTTCTCGTCTGCAAGTGCAAGTCTAAAAGTCTAATTGCGAGAAATCTAATTTGGCTGTGTTCTCATCCCCAGTGTCCGCTCGATCGGGGTGCGACCATGCAGATGTGACAGTTTTCTTTACATTGTCTCCACCAGAAGTGTTGAAAGTTAGGTTAAGCGATGGAAAAAAGGGACAGAATGCAGTA
>JBBILC010000060.1:0-29172 GCA_037445115.1 Coleofasciculaceae cyanobacterium bin_20 | reverse complement strand
ACTGCATTCTGTCCCTTTTTTCCATCGCTTAACCTAACTTTCAACACTTCTGGTTTGAGCGATCTTTTCCCAGACTCACTTCACGTTCGAGATATAGGAATGAAAGCGACAATCGATCCGATCGTTTGGGATTATGCAAAAGAAAACAATTTGATGATTGTCTCAAAAGATTCTGATATGCATGATCTGAGTTTAGTATTTGGGAGTCCACCAAGAGTCATCTGGATTCAACTTGGCAACTGTTCTACATTACAAGTTGAAAATCTGCTGCGTCGGGAGTTTAACACGATCAAATTATTCTATGAAGATGAAAATTTATCGTTGCTTATCCTCTCATAGTTGTTTTGGCAGCAAGTCCTAAATCAGCTAGCCATACTTCACTAGGCTTAGGCTTCATCAATCAGATCCATGACTTCTTGCTCAATCACCCTAGAACGGAGAATATCTAAAGCATCTTGATCGGCGAGTTCAATAATCTCCAGAAGGCATCGCCGTACCTGTTCAGCAGTCTCAGGTTGCCATTGACGGAGTTTGATATCAAGCTCTTGAATCAGGGCGTCCATATCAAAATTTCACAACGATACTACTGCTCACTCTAATTTCTATAATAAAGTACCCGTCAGCCCGATGCCCATGTCCGCTTTGCCCCGATCAAATCACTTTGGCCATTGGCACATGAACAGGGTTCTCTAATGCAAGAAGGGGGATGTTATGCTTACTAAGAAGGGATTTGAGGGCAAAAAACGATGAAGAGCCGTAGCTTGACAGTCATCATTCACAAAGAAGATGATATGTACATTGCTGAATGTCCAGAGGTTGGTACCGTTGATCAAGGAGAAACGATCGAACAGGCGATCGCTGGCTTGAGAGAAGCAACGCGGCTCTACTTAGAAGAATTTCCTCTCCCTGAAACCTCCCCTAGATTTGTGACTAGCATTGAGGTCACCTATGCCTAAAATGCCACGCATTTCAAGCAGAGAGGCAATTCAGGCATTAGAACGTCTAGGATTTGAGCAAGTTCGTCAGACTGGTAGCCACGTTGTTATGAAAAAGAGAACCGAAGAGGGCGAAATTGGTTGTGTTATTCCTGTACATCGAGAATTGAAGATTGGTACGTTAAGCGGCATTCTTAAGCAAGCACAAGTTACAATTGAAGCCTTTATTGAGAGCCTGTGAGGTCTAATTGAGTCATTATACCAACAGGCGATCGCGCCCAAAAGATCCCGATCGTCACTCAAAAATGAGTATTAAAAGGTCTTGAGCTTTGCTGATCAGGCTCAGGAGATTAATGGCGATCTTAGGGGATAAATGATAGGAACGCGATCAAGGTGTAATGGCTCATTGGACCCAACCAGCAAAAGGTGACTGACTAGCGAAAATAAGCTAGAATGGTAGGCGAATTCGACTTTTAGATCCTCTGCTATTATCTGTGTAAACTAATAGTTTAAGGCTAAGGCAAGAGAGTACTATATCGTTTGTTTGCGCCTATGAACCAGCATACAAGACAGGTAATTTTGTACAAGGATGAAGATGGTTACTGGGTTGTGGAATGCCCAAGCTTAAAGGGATGTAATAGCCAAGGAAGAACCAAAGAAGAAGCCCTGTCAAACATCAAAGAAGCTATTGCTGGCTATGTAGCTGCTCTAGCAGAGGATGGCTTACCTATCCCGAAAGACAACTTTGAAATATTTTTGGTGTTGTGTGAGCAAACTAATTGTTAACCATCACTGAACTACACTATTCTCCTAATAATGGTAGCGGCACTGAGCAATCAATATAGAATCATCTTGAACTTTATAAACCAAACGGTGCTCATCATTGATTCGGCGAGACCAGTATCCCTTGAATCCATATTTGAGAGGTTCTGGTTTGCCGATTCCTGAAAATGGAGTTCTGATGGCAATTTTTATGAGTTCGTTGATGCGCTGAACTACTTTCTTGTCAGTTTTTTGCCAGTATAGATAGTCATCCCAAGCCGCTTCAGAAAATACAATCTTCAACACTCCAACTCCCTTTCAGTGCCACCGCCAGCTTCGAGCTGGGCAATAGATTCAAGCAGTCGCTTAGCATTTTTAGGGCTGCGTAGCAGGTATGCCGTTTCCTCCAGCGCATTGAAGTCCTCTAGGGAGATCATCACCACTGATTGCTCATTATTGCGGGTAATAATAATCGGTTCATGGTCTGAACAAACTCGATCCATCGTTTTAGCCAGATTTTGGCGGGCCGCAGTATACGATATCGCGTCCATAAGATACCTCTTAATATGTACATTAAAATGTACATGTACAAGATTGCGGTGTCAACTCAAGCGGGAACGTTGCCCGATGCCCGTGTCCAGTTTGCCCTGATTCTGGTGATTCTGGGGGTACGGATTTGGGCCTGAGTGGGGCGGTGCTGCACGGGTTGATTGGGGCGAGTTTGTTCTTCCTGATATCATCCTGGGGCAACCCTCTGGCGAAAGCCAAACGACATTTCAGCGCTGGTTAAGTAGTCGATAAGACCTGTGGAGGCGACTTCAGTAACCGCAAGATGGGTTAGGAAGGCTTCGACCTCCGCTGCTCCCATGTCCTTTGGGTGGCGTTTGTTATGGAATGGGTGGCGTTTGTTATGGAAAAGGGTATAACGACGAATCTAGGCCACATAGCTTTGCTCAGTACGATCGCTATAGTGTTTGAGCCTGACCGCATCTCGCACTTGGTCAAGGAGCTTGCGTTTCGGGGGTTCCGGAGGTAGCGGTTCCATGTTAGAACTGGCCGTATAACCCCCCCTTAAGTTTAGCACTCAACGCTTTTCTGCGGCTGACTTTCAGCCTTGTTAAGGGAGAGTGCATATCCGCCAGATTCCTGCTAACACCTGCTTCTCTAGGAGCCAAAACCTTATCCAGCAAGGCTTATGCCGCCGCCGTAAACATTGGTATATCAAGCGATTAGCCGTGTTTGACACCTTGAGGGTTATAGCCATATACCCATAAGAAGAGCTATGGTAAGGCTTTAGCCTTCTGTCAAGCGTCTAAGAGTTAGACTGCCGATCGCGGTCTAGTTAATAGTTATACAGCTCTGACTACTATTAGAACACAACCTGAATCACCTTCGTGAGTGTTTTGGTCTAGGTCGATATATAATTGTCGATGATAAGTAGGTTCTTGCAGTGTTCCGATTCAGTGAGGAGATAGATCAGCAATTGGAGATGACTGCACCCCTCATAGTTTTTTTTGGGTTGCCTGAGAAAGAACAAATAGAAGTTCTGCCTGTGTTAGAGGAGAGCAAATATGACTTTCCAGAAGAGGATTTGATTACGAGTAGTGCTCTTGAGGTTCTAGTGAATGCTTACAAAGCCTACTTAAACTCAATCTCAATCCGACTAATGATTATGCAAGACGAGTCAGGTAATAAGAGTGTTGAAGATTTGGTTGATCTTGTTGAGAGACTTCTGGAAATAACTCATAAAATTGTAGAGGAGCATTGTGGGGTGATTGGCAACGTAGATAGCCTCGGAGCCGCTGAATGGAAGAGCCTTCGTCAACTTTCCTCCGCTGTTCAACGAAAGTTAGATATTCAGTTAGTGGTCAATACAAAGATTATCGAAAATTGTGTAGAATACTGGCTTCATCCTTAACAATTGACGCTGTATAACAATCGCGCTGCACCGGAACGTTGTGATATGGTCGGTTTGCTGCATGGGAACCTTTTCAATTCCTAAAACTGTGAAACACATCTATCAGATTATCTACTCTGGAAGTCTATGATCTACTTAATTGCTGCCACTCCATCTTGGTCACAAAATCCATTGAATTTCATTTTGATAACACTAGGTATAGTTACAATGGGACTTTTATCAGGCTTAATTTCTACCTATCTTAACAAGAAGAGTAGCTTTGTAGAAACCCTGGAGAAGAACCTTCAAACAGGCATATTTACTGCTTTGTTCGCTACTATTCCTGCTATGGTTATTTTCTCTCTATCACTTCTTATAAATGGAGGTGAGTTTCTACCCGATCAATTCATATTTTGCCTTTATTTGCTACTGGTCTTAATTTTCTCTTTGCCGATTACTTTTTTGCTGATATCAGAAGGAAAAGACAATGATTAACCCAATAAGAAGAAAAATTTGCCTAAACCTATTCCTCGCTAGTTTCCTTTTGTGTCTATTTCTTATTGGCCTTCATGTTAGTGGTTTCAATTTTAGGGGCTACTATACTAATTTAATATGTGCAACTTCATTTCTATTGAGTTTGCTATTTATATCTATCTGTTTTGCGAATTGCTTTGATTGAAACAAATCTCTGTTTGCAAACATAATATCAATCGTATTAGAAAGGCAATTAGACAAGCAGCTACAAAATTTCCAGAGAAAACTTTTCGTATACCTATTGTTCATAAACTTGCTAGCAAGTATCTGTATTATTCTTGCGTTTTTAATTTACCAATTGAGTGGATTTGCAAACAGCAGATGTATTCAAGAATTCAACTCTCCTATCGGGCGGAGTGTTGCTGTAAAAAGCTGTGGCTTGACTTGCTTTTATAGCTTACATAATAATTATTTTTTATTTACAGAAATTAAACCATTTGCTACAATAAATCTCGAAATTATTGATAAATGCCTGAGTGATCGCTTCAGTAATCTCAAGCTGAAATGGAATCAAAGGGAAACGGAAATTGACTGGCTAATCACTAATTACATTACGACTAGTGATAAAGATAAAAATGTCAAAACTCCTATAACGGGTAAAATTCTATTTAGATAAGGTCAAGATGTCAAACCAAGCAAAGCATAACAAATCATTGGAGTGGACAGAGTGATGATATCCTTGTTCAGTGCTTATCCTCTCATAGTTGTTTTGGCAGCAAGCCCTCAATCAGCTAGCCATACTCCACCAGGCTTAGGCTTCATCAATCAGATCCATGACTTCTTGCTCAATTACTCTGGGACGGAGAATACGGCCCGGTTACGGGATGCAGTGCCCGCGTTGATTGCGGAGAAGAAGGGAGAGAATGTGGGGGCGATCGCGGCTGCGTTGACACCTATGACTGCGCCCGCGATTCCTGTTATCCGTTAGCTAGCTAATTATTGCGTTAATTTAGGGGTAGGTTTGCATCCAGATGACGGGTGTCAGCCTGCTCCTTTTTGTTTTTGAAATAAGTAGTAATACTCAGAAAAAGAAAAGGCAGCGATCGGAAGACTCCCCAAAAAGACCGCATTGGGGCAAACTGGGTGTATGGGAGCTAAGGTCAAGAACTTAGAGAATATTCGTAAACATGAATCGGATAATTTCAGCACGAAGGGCAAATCGACATGAACGGCAAAGACTTGAGCAATACCTCTCGTCGCTTATGTCATTGCTCATCCTGATAATAAAGCAGCTTGTTATACATTTGTAGATCGATGTACTGCTGAAGCTTCGTCGGAGACCTTTGAACTCCCCAACTCGAATGCTGACCTGGAAGTAGTTGAGCGACTGATTCGGCAGAAATTAGGCCAAGCCCAATAGTCTGAATATCTGGTCTATCCAGATTTACTCTCAACAGTTAGCGTGATCGTCTACATTAGGATAATTAGTAGTTGCTGAGCGTGAGTAACCGTCATGAAATTAGACCGTATTACCAGCAATCCCAATCGGATGAATGGGCAACCCTGCATTCGCGACTTGCGCCTTACTGTGCGTCGGGTTCTTGAGTTGCTAGCTACTTACCCCGATCGTCAGGAACTATTGCAAGAGTTCCCAGAGCTAGAAGATGAGGATATTCAGCAGGCTCTTATTTTTGCTTCTTCCTACTTAGACGATCGCATTATCGAACGGCCTCAAAGTGATGAAACTGCTGCTTGATCAAGGCTTGCCACGTTCTGCGGCGATTTTGCTCAGTGAGGCGGGTATCGATACAATGCATGTTGCCAATATTGGTCTGTCGGCAGCGGATGATACCGACATTCTTCAGAGAGCGAGGAATGATGAACGCATAGTGGTGACTCTTGATGCTGACTTCCATACTTTACTAGCTCTGAGCGCAGCGGCTACCCCTTCTGTCATTCGCATCCGCATTGAAAGATTACGTGCCCAAGTATTGGCCAACCTGCTTTTAAGAGTTGTTGGGGAGTTTGCCGAGGATCTAAAACAAGGGGCTATTATGACAGTTGAACCGAGTCGAGTTCGTCTGCGCCATCTGCCGTTGGTGAAGGAAAGATAACCCAACAACCATGAAACAATCAAAAAAACTAACTTTCCAGGAATATCTTAATTATCAGGATGATACGGATCAACGCTACGAGTTAATCGACGGGGAGTTAGTTGCTTTGCCACCAGAGTCGGAATTGAATAATTGGATTGCGAATCATCTCTTTTTACTGCTAGCGATGGCTCAGATCGTGACTCCCCGCCTGATTCAGGTACATAGTTGTGAGATTCAGGTGCCTGTTTTAGGCCCCAAAGATGCTGCTAACCGCTACCCTGATCTGGTGATTTTGCGGGAGGAGCATTTGGCGCTTACCCAAAAACGGCTGACGATTACACGGGATATGCCGCCCCCTCGCTTAGTGGTTGAAGTTGTGAGTCCAGGGCGTGCTAACCGAGAACGGGATTATAAATATAAGTATCGCCAGTATGCGGCATTATCCATTCCTGAATATTGGATTATCGATCCTGAATTAGCAACCATTACCATCTTCCAATTAACAGGAATGGGGTATCAGGAAGTTAGCGTATTACAAGGTGAAATGCCGATCGTCTCGCCAGAATTTGGTGATTTGGGTCTCACTGCGGCGCAGGTTCTTCAGGGGTAGAGCAGCAAGTCCAAGCGATGTTAAGGATATAACGGCGAATCCAGGCGACATCGCTTTGCCTAGTACGATAACTGTAGTGTTTGAGCCTCATTGCATCTCGCACTGGGTCGAGGAGCTTCCGTTTCGGGGGTTCCGGAGGTAGCGGTTCCCTATCAGAGCTGGCCGTATAACACCCTCTTAAGTTTAGCACTCAACGCTTTTCTGCGACTGACTTTCAGCCTTTCTAAGGGAGAGTGCATATCCGCCAGATTTCTTCTAATACCTGCTTCTCTAGGAATCAAAAAGCTTATCCAGCAAGGCTTATACCGCTGCCGTAAACATTGGTATATCAAGCGATTAGCCGTGTTTGACACCTTGAGGGTTATGCAAAACCTGATGTAGTTGCTCAAAGGCTTCTATTAATCTCCAGACTCTCAATTATATCTGTATCCGCCTACCATTCTGAATCTCCTTTTGCCAAGGGATCATCAACAGCGAAGCGCTTATAACGCACAGCGAAAACCCACAAAAAATTCCCGCCTGTGGGGATGATACCAATTCCGGAACGGGTTGCGTAGCACCCACGGATAGGTCGCCCAACTTCCACCCCGTATGACCCGATGGGCCTGATCAAAGTAGGGTTGGGAATAGCCCACATAGGGATAGGGCTGGAAATGGGGATAGGGCGCAAACCAGGTCGCCGTCCATTCCCATACATTTCCCAGTAGGTCATAACACCCATAGGCACTTTGTCCGGCTGCATATTGATGAACCGGGGTGGTGCCTCCCACTTGATGCCCGTAGTTACAATGGCTGGCGGTGGGGCTGGCCTCCCCCCAGGGATAGGAACGGGCACGATCGGCGATCGGGTCCCAACTGGCCGCCTTCTCCCATTCTGCCTCCGTGGGTAACCGCTTCCCTACAAAACGGGCATAGGCGTCTGCCTCATACCCACTCACTCCACACACGGGATGATCGAGCCAATCGGCTGCCGCTGAACGATACAACGGCTCGCGCATGCCCGTCTGTTGCAGCCACTGCCAACCCGCCTCAGACCACCAACGGCGATCGTCATAGCCACCCGCATCAATAAACTGTTGGTATGCCCCCCGCGTGACGGGATAGCGATCGATCCAATAGGTGGGTAAGGTGACGGTATGACACGCCTGCTCATTATCAAGAGCCATGACCCCATCATTCCCCATACGGAAAGGACCAGCGGGAATCTCAACCATCTCGCCGCCGCGATCGGGCAACGGTCTGGGCACATTTGCGGGAGCAGCGGCCAGGGGAGCTGGGAGGCGCAGCAGTTGGTGAACGTAGGTGAGGGTTTCAACGTGCTGGCTTTCGTGTTGGAGCAGAAACCGCCACAGCCTTTCCTGTTGAGTAATGGGGGCCGTTTGCCCATAGTGCCAAACCTGGTTTCGCACCTGGGTCAAATAGGCAAAGAGGGTCGCCCGATCGGGTAAATGCACCCGTTCCGACTTGGGGAGACCATCCGCCGCGAACAGGGTGTCGTATTCCGGGTGCAGGGGCGGCTGCCTCGCACATCGCTGGAGAATCCACAGCGCCTCCGTATAGGCAATATGACCGATATGCCAACCGATCGGGCTGAAGTCGGGATGGGCTTGGCAATTCAGCTTCGCGGGCGCGATCGTCGCCAGAACCGCTAAGGTCATTTGCCGACAAGCCTGCCACTCCGTCCACACCGCCAGGAATCGATCAGGATTGGCCGCTGGTATGGGGAAAGGCGTAGACGCGCCAAGAGATGCCCGCGCAACCTGGCCGTCAGAGGGGAATAAGGTGGACATGCTGATCGGCTCCCGCAGTCAAAAGGCTATTCTCGGCAAACGGTACCCAATCTCCCATAAACAGTGGCTCCGAGGCAACCACGATCGCCCCAGGAAAGCGGGCAGAGGACGGCTGGGCATCGGGCCGTAACCAATAGAGCGACGGGGCTGGGGGACGATTGCTAAACCGAGTCGCTACCAGGGTTTGACCATCACTTAAAATCACATTGGCGTGAAAAGCCACCTGGTAGTGGGTGGCCAGTTCCGCTACCTGGGTCAAGGCGTGGTGCAGAGCCGCCGTTAGACTGATCCCCGGTTGGCTCAGCCATTCATGCAGGAACGAGCCAAACAGGTGTTCCGAGTCGGTACTGCCCTGGATAGCCTGGTAAGCCGCATCACACAGCCGATCGCGCAGGGGCCGGTACAGTTGGGTCCGAAAATTCTCGATAAACCCATTGTGGGAAAACAAAAACTGTTGGTACTGAAAGGGGTGACAGTTACTCAAATCCACGGCCTGCCCCGGCGTGGCACTGCGCACATTCGCCACCACACAACCCGACTCAATATAGCGGCTCAGGGCGGGCAGATTGACATCATTCCAGATTGGCAGGGTGTTCCGGTAGGTGTAGGGTTCCGTCTGACGCTGGGGATGGTACCACCCAATCCCAAACCCATCCGCATTTAACAGGGCCACCTTCAGTTCCAAAGGCTGATAGCTTTGCACCACCAACGAATGCTCTGGTTGATACAGCAATGCTTCCAAACTCACCGGAGGACCCAGATACCCTAACAGGCGACACATATAAACTAAACCCGACAACACCATCGCCATCATCGCCCATGCGCACCATCGGGAGACAGTTTCCGATCTGGATACCGTCCCCCATTCGGATAGCCTTCCCGATCCAGATACCGCGATCGGCCCCGCGATCGGCCCGGTACCACGAGGCCCTTACGGCAGTACGGATCGTAGAAATACGGAGATACCCGCTGTCAATACGGAGCCA
Source organism: Coleofasciculaceae cyanobacterium bin_20 (assembly GCA_037445115.1). GTDB lineage: Bacteria > Cyanobacteriota > Cyanobacteriia > B231 > B231 > Trichothermofontia. Next base: position 19,622 of record JBBILC010000060.1, on the reverse strand, counting down.
CGGAGCCACGACGGATACACGTCATCCGGGAAGCGGATCATGCAAAACCAAGCAGCCCAACGACACCAACCCATACGGGAGGGAAGGGGCAGGCCGGGTAGGCTACTGATATCCTTGCCCCTTCTACCCTCTAGCCTTCAGCCTTGACCGAGTTTTCCTAGATTCCTTGCCTATTTCCCTACGCTCAGGCAGGTTTTGAGTATTGGTTCATATACCGGGCAAGTTGTTTGGTCTTGAGACCCACTTCGATCGCGTTCAACACCCGGATCATCCCCGTTGTGTTAATCATTTCCGGCGTGATGCTAGCCCGTTGGGCAGCCTGCATAGCCTTTTCTGTCAGAGCGTGGCTGGCATACCCGGTCACCACCAACACCAGATCCGCAGAGGCAATATGGTTTTCTAGCTGTTCGGCCATCTGAAGACCATCTTGGGCTGTACACCAGAGAAGGTCTACGTTGGAGGACCGTAGGCGATTGCGCACGGCAGTGGCGAGGCGATCGTGTCCCCCAAAAATAACCACCTTGCCCTCCAGGACATCGTAGGGATTGGGGGGCTTTTCCGACGGTCGGTGGCGAACACGCGGCTGGACATTGGGTGGACGCTCCACCCGGGAGCGATTTTCCAATGCTTTGTTGTAGATAAAATTCAGTGTTTGCTCATGGCTACCCCGGAGTTTGGCCACGGGTCCTTCTTCACTGTGGGAGTTGATTTGATCCATGAGGGCCTCAACCACTTCCTCTAGCGCCCCGATCGCTTTCAAATCCTGGACATATCCCTTAACAGCGATCGCCGCATCCGTAGCGCTATAAAAATCGGTCTGCTCGGCAATCATCTCCAGCAGATCCTCGCGCAAACTCTTCTGCCAGCGGCTAACTTGCTCTACTTCGCGTCCTTCCAGCAGACGTTCTTCGCTCAGGATCAATTGGCGATCGGCAACTTCCGCTGCCAGGATCGGCGCTTCTTCTAACTGTCGCCGGAGATCCGCCGCTTGGGACTCTAGCTTTTGGCGCATAGGTGTGTCGGGGCAGCCTTCCTCCTGGTAGCGAGCCAACATGGTCTCAATTTTTGACAGGAGTGGGTTAAGTCGCTGTTGAATTTCTTCCGTTGCTTTTTGGACATAGGCATCCCGCTGTTGTTGCAGACGCTGTTCTTGCAGTTCCGCTTCGGCAGCAGAGAGCAGATCCTGGACCGAGCTTTCTAAGTTATCCAATTCTGTAATATCCATAAAACGTCATACTCGAATTTTGGACGGGAGAGTCAGTATCCGTAGTGTACCCTTAGCTTTATAGTCTGACAGGTCAGTATCCCTTGCCAAACTTCTCAGTATCCGGGTAAATACGGATATTTGCCTGAAAAGGGACATGGGAACCCTGACGCATGGGGGATCGTATCTATTACCCTGCCTCGCACCAGCCTCGGTGGCTGAGTTGTGGTTGAGTTTTAGTATATAGCGATCGCTTCAACGGGGTAAGTCGCAAGGGGAGGGGAACTACCTATGCAGGGAATTCCCCCCCACTGGACTATCTTGGATGGTAAGCATACAGATAAAGACCGATCACTCTATCTTTAGGGTAGCGCTTGGGCAGCCACAATGACGCTGACGCATGGCGGCCCAAACTATCCTACGCCAGTCTACAGTAGGGCCAGGAAAGCAAGGGTTCTAGGGAAGACCTCATTAAACTTAGATCAGGCGGATCTTGAGTCATTCTCGATCGCCTGTCTGACCCTTTAGTTTCACTGGGATTTTTTTATGCTGTATCGACGCTTTGGCCGCACTGGGTTACCCATGCCGATCTTTTCCTGTGGGGGGATGCGTTATCAGTTTAAGTGGCAAGATATCCCAAAAGCGCAAATCCCGACTGACAATCAATTGAATTTAGAAGCCACCATTACCCGATCGCTGGCCCTAGGGATTAACCATATTGAAACCGCACGGGGCTATGGCACTTCTGAACTACAACTCGGCCAAATTCTGCCCACTTTCCCACGGGAGAAGTTAATTGTCCAGACGAAGGTTTCGCCCAAACCCACGGCCCAGGAATTTCGCCAGACCGTTGAACAGTCACTCGCCAATTTAAACCTGGACTATGTTGATCTCCTTGGCTTTCATGGGATCAATACCCCGGAAATCCTCAATGACGTGCTCCGACCGGGTGGCTGTCTGGCTGTAGGAAGACAGCTACAGAAGGAAGGTCGCGTGCGGTTTTTAGGCTTTTCTACCCACGGTCCCACGGATTTAATTGTGCGGACGATCGCCACGGGGGAGTTTGACTATGTTAATTTGCACTGGTATTACATTTATCAAAATAACTGGCCCGCGATTGTGGCCGCCCAAGCCCAGGATATGGGGGTGTTTATTATTAGCCCTGCGGATAAGGGGGGTAAACTTTATGACCCACCTCAACGTCTGCGGGACCTATGTGCTCCCCTGACGCCCATGCAGTTTAATGATTTATTCTGTCTTAACCATTCCCAGGTTCATACCTTAAGTATTGGCGCAGCTCGCCCTGAGGATTTTGATGAACATTTACAGGTTCTTCCCTGGTTAGATCGGGCTGATGAATACTTACAGCCCATTTTGCACCGCTTAGAAACTGCCGCGATCGAACGCTTAGGCGAAGGGTGGTATCGCACCTGGCATATCGGTTTACCCAGCCATGAAAAGACCCCTGGGGGTATTAATATCCCCACCATTCTTTGGCTACGCAATTTAGCGATCGCCTACGATATGCAAGCCTACGGCCAAATGCGCTATAACCTCCTCGGTAATGGTGGCCATTGGTTCCCTGGCAACCGAGCCGAGCGGGTGCAGGAATTCGACTTGCGATCGTGCCTCATTCATAGCCCCCATGCGGACAAAATTCCAGCTCTATTAGCCGATGCCCATGCTCGGCTAGGGGGGGCTGCTGTCCATCGCCTATCCCAGCCCTGAGCCTGCCAACCCAACCCCCACGGCTGAGCTGTCTGTCCATCCCAACCGCCGGCAGAATACGGCCTAAGTCATGAAAGCATGACAAATCTCCCGTGCAGCCTCCCTATACAGGGGCAAAAAGTCAAGATTTTTTGACTAAATCTCCGTATGACAGCGGCGAGCAATTTGCCAGCTCAGTATGATTACGGGGAGTACTCCCACCAGGATAATTGCCAGGGCCGGGGCCGCCGCCTCGGCAAGGCGCTCATCGGATGCCAGGTTATAGACGCGGACGGCCAGGGTGTCGAAGTTGAAGGGGCGAATAATGAGGGTGGCGGGTAGTTCCTTCATGACATCGACAAAGACCAATAAGGCCGCCGTTAGCAGCCCCCCGCGCAGGAGGGGTAAATGGACCTGGAGCAAGGTTCGGAGCGGCGGGTAGCCCAGGGAGCGGGCGGCGTCGTCCAGGTTGGGTTTAATTTTGGTCAGGCTAGCCTCGATCGTATGCAGGGAAACGGCCAAAAAGCGCACCAAATAGGCGAAGACCAGCGCCGTGATCGTCCCGCTCAGGAGTAATCCGGTGGAAAGGCCCAGCAGCGATCGCATTCCTGTATCGATCGCATTATCCAAGCGTCCCAGGGGGACCAAAATCCCCACGGCAATCACAGAACCTGGAACGGCATAGCCCATCGCCGCAACGGATACGGCCAACTGCATCAATACGCCCCCCACCAACCGTCGCCCATAGGCCAGAATGAGGGCTAGGATCACCGCAAGGCAGGCCGTCACGATCGCCAGGATCAAACTATTACGGGCAAAGACCCAAAATTGGCTACGCCCCAATGCCCCCAAATCCCCTAGCGCCATCTGGAACAAGACCGCCGCTGGCAGTAGGAACCCCAACAGCACCGGTAACCCACAGAAACCGATCGCCGCCACTGCCCGCAAGCCCTGCAAGTGATAGGGGGGGACCGTCGGGGCCAGCCCCCCCTTCTGGTAAAACCGGCCTCGCCGTCGGGATTGCTGCTCCCAAACGATCAGGCCCAGGATAAATAACATGAGAAACGCCGCCAATTGGGTTGCCGCCACCCGTTCTCCTAGGCCAAACCAGGTCCGATAAATGCCCGTGGTAAAAGTATCCACGCCAAAATATTGCACCGTACCAAAATCATTCAGGGTTTCCATGAGGGCGAGGGCGGTACCGGCGGCGATTGCGGGACGGGCCAAGGGTACAGCGACCTGCCAAAAGCTTTGCCACGGCCCACAGCCCAGGGTGCGACTAGCTTCGATCGTCGTGAGGGATTGCTCTAAAAACGCCACCCGCGCCGGTAGATAAACATAGGGATACAGCACCAGGGTCAGCAACGCGATCGCCCCCCCTAGGGAGCGAATATTGGGAAACCAGTAGTCACCATAGCCCCAGCCGGTCCATTGGCGCAGGGTTGTTTGCACCGGTCCGGCAAAATCGAGCAAATCCGTATAGGTATAGGCTAACAAATAGGCCGGGGCCGCCAGGGGTAACACCAGCAACCACTCCAGCCAGCGCGAAGCCGGAAACCGGCAAAGGGTGACCAACCAGGCCGCCCCCACCCCGATCCCCAACACCCCCAGTCCCACCCCCAACATCAACCAGCCCGAATTGAGGATGTAGCGGGGTAAGACCGTTGTCGCTAAATGTTGCCAGACCGCACGGGAATCCCGGAACAAGCTGCTCAGGACGAAGAGGGTGGGCAGAGCCAACACCAGCGCCAGGACCAACACCCCCAGCGTCCAACGATCGGGCCGATATTTCTGGAGATATTGCAAAAAACTTGTAATTTGGGACGGTAACACGGGCATACTCCAGACTAGAGAGCTGGTATCCTTTAAGATCAAAATCAGGAATTTTATTGAGAACTAATCTCACTAAGTACCTTATGATGAACTAGGGAAACGGCACAAGCCCCCGCCCGCCCCTTAGGGCAATTCTGATTCTGAACCCTGTGTCGCAGCGATCGTTGCTTTTGAAAACGCTTTAGTTATTACCCCGATTAGGAGTCACAACATTAACCCTATGGTTCAAGCTGTCATTCTGCAACTGACGGACGTTACCCGCCAATTTGCCCCGGATCAGGCTGCTGCCGTCGCTCAGGTCTCGCTAACATTACAGCCCGGGGAGATCCTGGGTCTGTTAGGGCCGTCCGGTTGTGGTAAGACAACGCTATTACGGTTGATTGCCGGTTTTGAGGCCCCCCAAGCTGGTCAAATTATCCTGGCCGGGAAAACCGTGGCAGGACCCGGAATATGGGTTGCACCCGAACACCGGGATGTGGGGATGGTCTTTCAGGACTATGCCCTCTTCCCCCACCTGAGTGTGGCCGAGAATGTGGCGTTTGGGCTACGGCAGACCACGCGCAAGGGGCGATCGCGCTACCGTCCCGTTGAAATTCAACAACGGGTCCGCGAAACCTTGGCCCTGGTTGGCCTGGAGCATTTAGAACACCGCTATCCCCACACCCTATCCGGGGGCCAACAACAGCGAGTGGCCCTCGCCCGTGCCTTAGCCCCCCAACCCCAGTTGATTTTGCTGGATGAACCCCTGAGTAATCTCGATGTCCAAGTGCGCCTGCGCCTGCGGCAGGAGGTCCGGGAAATCCTCAAGGCTACGGGCATTTCCGGTGTCTTTGTGACCCATGATCAGGAGGAGGCCCTGGCCATTTCCGATCGCGTGGCCATTATGCAACAGGGGCAAATTGAGCAATGCGGTACACCCGAAGAAATCTACAGCTTGCCCGCTTCGCGCTTTGTCGCCGAATTTGTTACCCAGGCGAATTTCCTCACCGCCTATCGGCAAGGGCGCGTCTGGCAAACGGAGGCCGGGATTTTTGAAGCCCCAGAGGAGATCTCGCCCCACCCGGAGGTCTGCACCCAAGCCTGGGCTGAAGCGACGGCAGCCGAACTCATGATCCGCCAGGAAGACCTAAAGGTCATTCCCGACGAAGGGGGGCAAGTGGTGGTCTGCGATCGGCAATTCCTGGGCCGCGAACACTGTTACTGCCTGCTCACCCCCTCCGGCAAGAAGCTCTATGCCCGGACGATCGCGGGGCCGCTGCTTCCGGCAGGGACACGGGTCCGTTTGGCCTGTAATACCCACGGCCTCCGGATTTTCCCGATGACCTCAACCCGGCGAACCTTGGCACTGGCGTAAGCAGAGCGAGTGGTCTGTCAGCCCTAAACTTGAGAATTACAGATAAACGCTCAGATCCTTCGACAGGCTCAGGGTGACCGGAAGTCATCCGTTGGGGCTGAGCTGGCCGAAGCCTGCATTTTTAGCTGGGCGCTCCACTCGGACAGCAGCCTACCCTTAATGTGTGCAACTCATGTATGCAACACCTGTAAGGCTGGCTTGAACTGGCAACGACTTTAGTCGTTACTACCAACGTTGAGAAACAACTAGACGGATGTTGACCGAACGAGTGGTTGCTCAAGGTGCGCCAGGGTCAATCCATCGCCAGGGTGGCGATCGTCAACACCTGGGGCGGGGTGGCATCGGGGGGATAGAGAAACTCAACACTGACTAACCGCCGATCGCCGGCCCCCAGCCGCAACTGGACGAGGGGTTCTCCCGGTTGTCCCCGCCTTTGGACCAAATGCACATCCCGCAGTTGGGGCAACCCCAAATCGTTAACAAACTTAACCCGTACTGGCCCTCGGAAAAAGGTGCGATCGGGGGGAGGATCGAAGAAGCGCAGGCCATTCTGGCTAAGTTCATCCTCCTTAATGGGGGTTTGCAGGGAAATCACCACAGTTTGGGGGTTGGGGCTGGCGTTGTGCAACGGTAGGGTCAGGCTGTATTGGATGCCGTAGTTACCGTGGGCCTCGTAGGCCGTGTCGGGATAGCGCACCAGCATCCGGGCGCTTTGGTTTTGTCCCGTGCCCAGGCGTCCGCCATAGAGAGTTGCCAGACCATAGGAAACCGCTTGCCCTGGCGCGGGCAGGGTGAAATCGGAGGCACTCGGACCATCGGTCAGTTGCGTCCGCCAGTGGGACCCCTGGGCCACCCCCGCCACCCGACTGTAGACAATCGGCCCCGGTTCGCCGATCGGGGAGGGGGCACGATCGCGGGGTCCCGCCAACTGTCCCGTGGTCAACAGGGTTTGCCAAGCGTCTAGGGGGGGCGGCTGTTCCTCGCCCGTTGCATTCACCGCTGCAAATTGGGCTAGACTTGCCAGATAGACGGGACCATCACTGCGTAGCCGCATCAGGGTGGAACGGCCATTCAGGGGCGGCTCCAGGGTTTTGACGGGAATGGGGAGATTAAAGAGCAGTTGGTACGATCGCGGCGCCATTCGGATTTGGGGCGGAAAGATCGCTTGACGCTGGCCCCGCAAGATATCGCCCATCACCCGGCTCCCCGGTCCTGCGAACACCGTCCCCAGGGGATTCTCAACCACGGCGGGCAGGGGGATGAAGGGGGCATCGGGTTGGCTGAGGTAACTGGCCGCCTGCAACAAGGCGATCGTCACCGGGCGATCGCCAGGATTGTAGAGCAACCCAGCGATATAGAGCGTGCGCAGGTCATCCGGGGTTTTGGCCCGCGCCACATGGTGGGCAAAGACATCAAAGCGGCCTTGGAAGGGAAAATGCAGGTGGGCGGTGGGTACCCGTTTCCCCTGGGGTGGGAAGGTAGAGAGTAAAATTCCCGGTTCCTGCACCAGTTCCGGACTGTTACTGTTAAACACCGGCACCGTATCCAACTGCCCCGGCAAGGGACGGACAACCTGGGGTTGGACAATCTCTTGGGGGGGCGGCGGCGCGGGCGGGGTTTGGGCCAGGGGTAGCAAGGGTAGGAAACTCAGCATGGCGTTTGGAGCAATTGTCTCAATCTAAAGATAGTCAAAGGATAGTCACAGCCGTTGGCCAGATAGGCAAAACCCGCTGGTCCCTAGTCGCCGCAAAGATGGACGACCAATTCCCGGTGGTGTCCCCATTGGCGATGCTCCCAGAGGTAAATTCCCTGCCAAGTGCCGAGAACCAGACGACCCTGTCGAACCGGAATATGTTCCGAGGTATGGGTCAAGACCGTCCGAATGTGGGCGGGCATATCGTCCGGCCCTTCCGTGCTATGGATGTAGGGATAGCCTTCGGGCACCAGTTGGGCTAGGAAGGTTTCCAGATCCCTCAGGACATCCGGATCGGCATTTTCCTGGATGATCAGGCTGGCGGAGGTGTGGCGCAGGAAGAGGGTACACAATCCGGTCTGGATACCGGATTCCGTGACGATCTGCTCAACTTGGCGGGTAATCTTATGTAGGGATTTGCCATTGGTGCGAATGCTGAGAATTTGCTGATAATGGGGCATACGATCGCTCCGGTCAATGACTCTGTAAAGTGTATAACGATGGCATCGAGTGCCCCTGTGGTTCATCAGGGTTGGCAGCCCCTCTGCCCCTTGGGGCAGCACAGCCAATCGTTCTGAGACTACCCGTGAATTGGCCTACCCCTGAGCAGCGGGGCAATGCCCACCCATAACCCAACCGTAATAGGTGCTATCGGCAATGTATCAGCGTATCCTAATTCCGATCGATGGCAGTAGCTGTAGCCAGCTTGCCCTGCAACATGGCCTGGAATTGGCCCAGGCGATCGGCGCTGAGGTGACCCTGCTCCACGTCTTGGAAAATCCCCTCACGCCTTCCCTAGTGGGCTGGATGGGACCCGGCCCGCTTCCCTACAGCTATACACTTCTCCAGGATTTACGCCAAGCCGCCCAAGCAATCCTCGCAGCAGCGGCCCAAGCGGCGGCCCAACGAGCCGTCGCGGCCAAAACCGTACTCATTGAAGAGGACTTCCCGGCCACGGTGATTGGGCAACAGGCCGAAGCGCACGATTTGGTTGTGATGGGTACCCACGGGCGCAGGGGGATCGATCGCCTCTTCATTGGCTCCATTACTGAGGGCGTTCTACGGCATATCCATACGCCCCTCTTAATTGTCTGCCCTGACCAGGTATCCCGCTAAGGTTCTAGGTCCTTAACCTCCTTGGGCACGGCGGCACTGAGCACTTCATGCCCCGTGGCGGTAACGAGAACGTCATCCTCAATACGAATGCCAATCCCGCGCCAGCGATCGGGGATTTCCGGTTGACCTTCAGCAGGCTGGGTTTCCGGGCCAATGTAGAGTCCAGGTTCCACAGTGGTAATGTATCCCGGCTGGAGGGTTTGCCAGGTTTCCCCCTGGCGATAAATACCCGCATCATGCACGTCCAAGCCTAACCAATGGCCTGTGCGATGCATGTAGAAGGGTTTGTATTTTTCGGCCTCAATCAGTTCATCTAAGCTACCGACTAAGAGGCCCAGTTCCACCAAACCCTCCGTCAATACCCGCACGGCTGTTTTGTGCATCTGGTCATAGGCATTGCCCGGTTTCACTTCCGCGATCGCGGCTTTCTGGGCAGCTAAAACCAACTCATACAGCGCCTTTTGTTCCGCCGTAAACCGGCCATTAATGGGGAAGGTACGCGTAATATCCGAGTTGTAATAGTGATAGGCACACCCGGCATCAATCAGCAGCAACTCCTGATCTTGCATCTGCCGGTTATTGTCCACATAGTGCAAAATGCAGGCATTTGGCCCCGAAGCCACGATCGACGGATAGGCCGGTCCCATCGCCCCGTTAATCCGAAAGTAATGTTCCAATTCCGCCTGAATTTCGTATTCATAGCGACCGGGGCAAGCTTGCCGCATGGCTTGCAGATGGGCTTCTGCCGCGATCGCGATCGCCTCACGGGTGAGGGCCAGTTCCGCCTCACTCTTCACCTGCCGTAACGCCCCCATGATAAAACGCGGATCTTCCAGGGCAATCGGTCCGGTCCCCCGCTTATTGTAGGTTTGCAGGAGGTGTTGCCAATGGCGCAGGATTCGATCATTAAAGACCCGATTGTGCCCCAACCGATAATAGAGACGATCGGCTTTTTCGAGGTATTGGGGTAACTTTTCATCCAGCTCCGCGATCGGATACACCGCATCGGCCCCTAGGGCATCTTTGGCTGCGTCCACCCCCAGCCGATACCCCGTCCACACCTCCTGTTCCCAATCCTTAGCCCGAACAAACAACACATAACGATGCTCCTCATGGTGCGGAGCCAATACGGCGACTGCATCCGGTTCATCAAAACCCGTGAGATAGAAAAAATCGCTATCCTGGCGAAAGGTATACTCGACATCATTGTGCATAATAGCGGTTGGGGCACTGTGGAAAATCGCCGTCCCACTCCCAATTTTCTCCATCAGGCGTTCCCGCCGTTGCCGATATTCGTTCTGCATCCTATCTGCCCACACTGAATGATTTCAAGGGATTCCAAGGGAGCCAGCCGCTCCGGGGCTAAACCGGTGATCGCCCCATTATCACTAAGTTCCCAGGATAGCAAACTTGGCTAGGGGAACCGCCGCCAGCCACAAAATCACCCAAACTGGTGAGGCGTTTCGGGGAGAGGTTGTCTAGGGTAGGACAGGCTGATCCCAGGCCTCAGCACCGATCGTGAATGCAAGGAGTAAACTGTGGAAATCCGACTAACCATTGGCCCTGACAGCTTTACGGGGACCGCCGCCGCTGAGATCATCTTTGCGTTTCGCGGCAATGACACGGTGAGCGGCGCAGCGGGAGATGACCAGATCTATGGTGGCAAGGGGCACGATCGCCTCAATGGGAACGAAGGCAACGATACGCTCCGGGGGGATTTGGATAACGACACCCTAGAGGGGGGGGCGGGCAACGACTTCCTCTATGGGGGCCGGGGCGATGATCTGATTCTGGGCGGGCTAGGGAATGACTTCCTCGCGGGCGATCGCGGCAATGATACCCTCACCGGGGGAGCCGGGGCCGATACCTTTTTCATCACGGGCCTAGAGGGCGTCGATACCCTTACGGACTTTAATCCCAGGGAAGATCAACTCCGCCTGCGGGACGGCTTAACGGTCCAGGCCAGACTGGGAACGGGGGCTGAGGCTGGGAATACGCTCTTAGTAGATGCGGTGACGGGTCAGACAGTGGCTCGTCTACTAGGGGTAACGGCGGACATCCCGGGCTTTAGCCTTGATTTAACGGGACGCGTGACCGCACGATCGAGTGCCGCAGCGGGAGTAGACAATAATCCCATTAATGCAACTGTCCAACCTCTTCAGGGCACCTGGGATGACTTTATTTTTCCGGTCAGAGATGGGTTTGCCAGGGAAGGCTGGCTAGGCGTCCTGACCAACTTTACGGTGCAACGGGCAGGCCGCGATCGCTTTATCCTCTTGAGCACCCGTCCCAATACGACCCCAGGGGAACAGTTGCAGGTCAATTTAGGGAACGATTTGGACCCCGGCCTGGGGTTTGCCCAGTCCGACTATCAATTTTCCTTTACGCAGCCAACGTTTTTGCTTCCCCTCGTCCCCGGTGGTACGCCGACGACGGTCATCACGTTTATTTAATCTTGAGACTTGGCGCTACTGGGATTTATTGAGCCGTGGTTTTGTTAGGAGCCGGATTGCGCACACGTGCGAGCACCGCTTCGAGATTTTCCAGGGCCACGGCTCCGGTCAACACTTCCCCATTCATAAACAACACGGGGGTACCTGATAGCCCCAAGGCTTCGGCCAGATCACGATCGGGCTGGATGGCCTCGATGGCGCGGGCACGATCGCGATCAAAGCGGGCTAAATCCAGATTCAGCCGTTGGGCGATCGCCCGATACAGATCGTCACCGAGGTTTTCCTGTTCCGCAAAGAGGGCATCGTGGAACGCCCAGAACTTCCCTTGCTGCTGGGCAGCCCAGGCCGCTTGGGCAGCGGGCAGCGCCTGGTCGTGAATCGAGGTGAGGGGGAAATGTTTATAAACAAAGGTGACCTCATCCCCATGCTTGGCCATAAAGTCGCGGATCGTCTCGCTGGCCCTAGCGCAGAAGGGACACTGGAAGTCGGAAAATATCACCAGGACAATGGACTGGGCCGTGGCTCCTTGGGTGGGGGACTGACCGATTACCTGGCGGGGGTTGGTCTGCATCTGGGTCAGAAACGTGCGACGGGCCTGCTGTTGTTGGGCCTGTTGCGCCTCTTGATACGCCTGAAGCGACTCCAGGATGACATCGGGATGGTCGCGAATAATCTGGAGAACTTGGGATTCCAGTTGGGGATCAACCCGGCTATCGGCCTGGACAACACCCGTACACCCCAGTAAGGTCAACCCCAAACCCAAAATAATCGCGATAATGCTTTTCAAGACGATCGCCCCCACAACCCTTTGATGTTGATACTTCCCGCCGAGTTCTCGAACTTATCGCGGCTGATCACGATCGTCAAGGTCGGATTGCCTAAAAATACAGTTCTTCGCCCGCGATCGTAAACTGGACATCCTGAATCCGCCACTGGGCATTGCCCAATAGGGTCCGGCGCACGCCACCAAAGAGGGCCAGTTGTTCACAATGGGTGAGGGAATGGAGCGATCGCTCCGAGTGGGGGGCAGGCCGCAAGTCTACCGTCGCCACCCCGTTGTTAACACTGACTCGATATCCCCCCAGGCTAAAGTCGCCACTTTCCCGGTCTTCTAAGACCTTCCCGATCGCTGTCTCGATCGCCTGATCCGTGGGTACCGTAATTTGGGTTTGCCGGAAATCGCTGCATTGGTTGTCGATCGTGAACAGGGTCACCTGGGTCGTGGCCGCACGGCTGGCGGTTGGCGGGGGCGTGGAAAGTGCTGGTGTGGGTGCAGCTTCCGATCGTGGCGCAACCGAGGGCGCTTGGGCAATCAGGGTAGGAGCCGTCGCCGGGAGTGGCTCAAAGGTGACTAATGGGGGCAGGGAGGCTGTATGACTTCCCACCGGAGCTGGGGTACTGGGAGCAGAGGCACTGGGAGCAGAGACAGCCTGGGGGGCCACGGGGGCTGGGGCGGCTGAACGGTTGGCTACGGAGCGAGGAGCCGGGGCTAGGGGAGGTGCAATTTGGGCGTTGGGGCTGGGGGCACTTGCCGGGGTGGAACTAGCCACGGGCGATCGCGCCGCGATCGGCGGCGCACTGCGGGCAGACATCGCGGCATTCGCGGCAGAGGTTGGGGCGACAGGGGCCGCTGGGGAAGCCGTTGGGAGGGCCGCCGCCGGGAGCGATTGGGCTTGGGTGATCAGCGGTGCGGGTTCACGGGCCGCATCAGGAGGCACGACCTGCTTCCGGTCGGGGGTTAAATTGGTGCCAAACAGGGCCACCCCAGCCGCCAGCGGGACAATCGAAACCTTTAAGCAATCGTAGAGTTTCATCGATAACACCCTGCCTCATCGCATAAATCCATTGAAGTCTTTTTCGAGGGAGTGTTCCCCCCATCCGGTAAAGTTGAGGCGATACCCCTGGCGATCGCGCCAGCCACCGTTCCGGAATTGTGCGATGACTGCCCTCACCTGGACCCGTCGTCATATTCTATCGCTCGCTGACTTTACCCCGGCGGAATACGACATCGTTTTACAAACGGCTGCCAGTTTTCGTGAAGTATTGTCCCGGCGAACCAAGAAAGTACCCGCCCTCCAGGGACAAGTGGTGACTAACCTCTTTTTTGAACCCTCCACTCGCACCCGTAGCAGCTTTGAACTAGCGGCCAAGCGGCTCTCAGCCGATATCCTTAACTTTGCGCCGGGGACCTCCTCCCTCACCAAGGGGGAGACGATCCTGGATACCGCTACAACCTATTGGGCGATGGGCACCGACCTCATGGTGATCCGCCACCAGGAAGCCGGGGTTCCCCAGACGATCGCCCAGGCAATGGATCGGCTGGAGTCAGGGGTTGGCGTGCTGAATGCTGGGGATGGGCAACACGAACATCCTTCCCAAGCGCTGTTGGACCTGTTTACCCTGTGCCTGTTGCTCGATGGCAAACAGCCACGGCTGGACCGCCTCCAGGGCAAGAAAATTGCGATCGTGGGGGATATTTTGCATTCACGGGTGGCGCGATCGAACCTGTGGAGCCTGACAGCCAGCGGGGCTGAGATCCACCTAGCAGGACCGCCCACGCTGCTACCCCAGCTATTTGCCGTCTATGGGGAAAATCGACCGGGTAGCCTCCATCTCCATTGGGAACTCGATCCCGCCCTCGATCGGGCTGATTTTGTGATGGCCCTGCGGTTGCAGCGGGAGCGGATGAGCCAGCACCTCCTGCCCAGCCTGCGGGAGTATCACCAGCAGTTTGGCCTGACCCACGATCGCCTACGCCAGTGCCAACCCCACGTCCGCGTCCTACATCCAGGGCCGGTCAATCGGGGGGTGGAAATCAGTTCTGAGTTAATGGATGATCCCCAATTCAGTCTCATCTCGCAACAGGTCACCAGCGGCGTCGCTGTCCGGATGGCCCTGTTATACCTCATGGGCAGTGGCCGCCACCCCACGCCATAGCCTTATCGCCTTGTTTGGCATAGTCATGTATCAGCACCCGTGGGGTAGGCGTCTCGCCTGCCCTGAATGACTATATCGCTAATCGCCATATCGCTAATCGCCATATCGCTAATCGCCATATCGCTAATCGCCTTCCCCTATGGTCTAGCGATTGCGGCTACGGGGATCGAGGGCATCCCGCAGACCATCCCCCAGTAAATTAAAAGCCAGAACTGTCAGAACAATCATCAACGCCGGCGGCCAGATCAACCAGGGTTGGAGCACCAGGATCGAGGCATTGGTGGCCAGGGACAACATATTGCCCCAGGAAGGATCTGGCTGCTGAATCCCCAGGCCAATGAGACTCAAAACCGATTCCGCCACAATAAAACTGGGCACAGAGAGGGTCGCAGCAATAATCACATAGGTGGCCGTTTGGGGCAGGACGTGGGTCGTGATGATGTATAACGGTGTCCCCCCCATGACTTGGGCAGCCTGGACAAATTCCCGCGATTTGATTGATAGCACCTGTCCCCGGATCACCCGCGCTAGACTGGCCCAACCCACAAATGAGGTGATCACCACAATCAGAAGAAAGCGTTGGGCACTACTTAACCCAGAGGGGAGTACCGTCGCCAAGGCGATCAGCAGGTAAATGCTGGGAATTGTCATCAAGACTTCCACCAGCCGCATCAGCAGGCCATCGGCCCAGCCCCCAAAGTAGCCAGAAATCCCGCCCACCACCAACCCCAGGGGAAAGGAAATCGCTACCCCCACCAGGCCGACAAACAGGCTAATCCGCCCGCCATAGACCAATCGACTAAAGGCATCCCGTGCCTGATCATCGGTTCCCAGCAGGTTGAACGGGGCGGGACCGATCGTGCCAAATAGACGCACATTGGTTTCCCAACCCAGAATCCGATAGGGGGTACCCCGCACCAACAGGCGAATGGGGGAGGGCTGGCTGCGATCGACGATTAACTGTTGTTCCCCCGTCGTGCGATCGATCAGCCCCTGTTCGGTCGGGTAAACATGGGGACCGATCCACTGTCCGGCTTGATTGCGCCAGTAGATTTGGGTGAGGGGCAAAAGCGCCCCATTGGGCTGTGAAGTATAGGGGTCGTAGGGCGCAACAAAATCTGCCGCAATGACGGCTAAGTAAAAGACCAGTAGCAGTCCTGCGCCCCAGCGGGCCAAGGCATTGTTACGAAGTTTTTGCCACCAGTTCATTGGCTAATGAGCGTCTTGAGTGCTTTCCTGCGGGGATTTGAGCGGAGTCGTTAACGGCTCGGCCTCTAAAGGGGAGGTGCTCCCTGCCACCGCTGCCACCACCGGATTACAGAAAAAAGAACCCGTTTGGGGCGGTAGGGTCGGATCAAGGGCAATTTCCACAATACTCTTGATCACGCCCGTTAGGGGAATTGCCAGAATCACGCCCAGTAATTCCCCCACCCGTGCCCCCAGCAATAAGGAGGCCAAAATAATAACCGGACTGAGGCCCGTCAAGCTCCCCAAAATCCGGGGCGCGATCAGGTTATCTTTGACCTGTTGCACCGCCACCGCAACGGTGAGCACCTGGAGGGCCAGCCAGCCATCAATGAAGACCACCACCAGGCACACCGTGGCAATTCCCAGGGTGGCCCCAATAAAGGGGATCACCTCCATCAGGCCGATGAAGACAGAGAATAATAGGAAAAACGGCACATTTAAGAGCCAAAAAGCCACTGTTAGCATAACGGCCATAAACAGCCCTAACAGGAGTTGACCGGAGACAAATTTTTGCAGATTGCGCTCCAGGGACACGGTCAGCACGTCCCGAATCTGGGGGGAGAGAAACTGGGTTAACCCCTTCCAGATCCGTTCCCCATCCAGCAACATATAGAAGGAAATGACCAGGATCAGCACCAAGTCAATGACCCAGCCAAAGGTTCCCAAGACTAACCCCAGGCTTTTGCCGGCGATCGCCTGGGACTGGACTTGCAGTTGGGTTAACAGTTGCGACCCCAATAATTGCACATCAAAGGGGAGATTGTGGATCTGGCTCCAAGCCTGGAAGGCTAAAAATTGCTCCCGACCCGAGTCCAGGAGCATGGGTAAATTGCTAATAAATTGTTTGGCTTGATTCACGACGGGCGGGGCGATCGTGATCCCCACCAGGACCACGCCTACCCCCGCCAGAAGATAAACCAGGACCGCCGCAATCGGACGGGGCAGTAGCACCTGGAGGCGGGCCACCGCATAGTTGAGTAGGAAAGCGATCAGGCTGGCAGTCACCAAAATGCTGACCAGTTCGCCAATATACCGAATCGCCCCGATCGTGGCCCAGCCGACCGTCAAGATCAGCAGCCAGGTGAGCAAGAACTGTTGGAGGGGGGTAAAGACCCGATTCATACTGGATCTCGGCTCAATCTATTGGCCCAAAGCTAGATTCAGCTTACTCGATTCACCTGAACTGACAAGATCGCGAGCCTGTCCGTCCTGCTCTGTCCCCACCGGATCAGTACCGGACGGCTGTCATACCGTTAGCTTTTGGGTGGCGGTGGCCTTAGGCACCGATGGCTTGCGTTGTTTTTTAACCGCCTGTCCCTGAATTACCTCAGGATGTGCGTCAAGAAGTTGGATCAAATCACCCAGGGGCAAAACCACCGGCATACCGTCCTTGAGCATTGAGACTGCCATACCTCACCTCCTAAACAATAAGTACAACGGCTTGTGGTTGTTACGGATTAGTCGTAGCCCTGGGTGTTCCTGATGAGCATCCGTCGGGCTACTCGATTGTCAACATCTGCACTTTCCTAGCGTTAACGTGGGGTCGGTCTGCGCCGGGGCAGCCGCTCACCCCCATCTATCTTAAGGGATATTCGGGGTATAGGCTTCAACCGATCGCGTCGGCAAAGCTACGGAAGGGTTACCCCGTTTAGGGGGCTTTTTCCGATATGGGGATGGAGACCGGGTAGCCTTCCGGGTGCCCCTGAGCAGTCGCGTCGTTGGCGAGTGTTGCGCCCCTTGCAACCACGGACACTGGGGCGGGGGCTAACCAACGCTGGAGTCGGGTGGGCAAAACCTCGCGCTGGTTAATTAAATAAATGCTGACCAAGGTGAGGCAAACTCCCCCCCATTGCAGCGGGGTCAACACTTCCTGGAGGAGTAGGTTGCCAAACAACAGGGCAAAAACGGGGGTTAGGAAGGTTAAGGCACTCAGGCTGGTGAGGTTGCCCCTCGCGGCCAGATAGAAAAATAACCCGTAGGCGATCGCGCTGCCAAAGACGGTGGCGTAGGCCAAGGCTGACCAATCGGCGATCGTCAGGTCTGTCCATTGCCCGGTTTCCCACCAACCCGACAGCACAAATAGGGGAATCCCACCCAGAATCATGTGCCAGCCCGTTGCCACGATCGGGTCGGCATGACGACTGACAAAACGAATGAGGATCGTCCCCACCGCCATTGACAGGGCAGCCATCAGCATCAGCCATTGACCATGCTGAAACAGCGCCCCCAACAGCGCCAACAGATTAAACGACTCTGGGGTTAGGGTTGTGTGTCCCAACAGCCAATCACGGCCCGTGAGGAGAACCGAGGCCGGAATTCCTAGCAAGCTAATCCCCACCACCCCAAACACTAACCCCAGCCAGCCCACCGCACCGATGTGTTCTCCAAAGAGCCAACTGGCCATCAGGGCGACCGCCAAGGGCTGGGAGTCGATCATCACGGACCCTAACCCCGCGTCAGTGCGGACGAGGCCCTGGCCTAAAAAGCCCTGGAAGAGGGCGGCATCGATCAAGGCAAAAAGGGCGATCCAGCTCCAGGCCCGCCATCCCCGTGGTTGGGGTCTACCCATGAGGGCTGCTGCCAGGAGCACCAAAGCCCCGGCGGGTACCAGTCGAATCCCGGTCATGAAAAAGGGTGTGGTATGGGCGATCGTTCCCTTCATCGCCACCATTGCCGTACCCCACAGGAAAAACGGGGCAATTAGGAAGAGGGGGGTAAAGGGAAAACGGGCTTCAAAGGGCTTGATAGGCATGGGGAGGCCAGATAAAAGAAGGGGGTATGGGGGGTGATCGCGGCAGGGCTAGGGAGAGCCGGGGAACAGACAGGATCGCCCTTGCCCACGGCAGGGATCTCAATGGGGCAAGTGATTAGATTTATTGTAGCGAAATATTGAGTTTTGTTAAGGTGGCCGCGATCGAGCCACCCACGGTTGGGGTGAGCGGCGTTGGGCGGGGGGGAGTTGGGGGCGAACCTACCAGTTCCGGTGAATAACTGGCTATAGTCGTTACTGGTGGACTTGTTAGCTTGAAGAGTTTATGGTTTGGCCCTTTACGCCGCGTTTTTGTAAGCAAGTGGCCCGTGTGGAAATCACCGGGATTATCAATGGTGCCACCCGCACACGGGTCTTGAAGGCGCTCAAAACCGTGGAAGAGCGGAAATTTCCGGCGTTACTGCTGCGGATTGACAGTCCGGGCGGGACCGTGGGGGATTCCCAGGAAATCTACGAGGCCTTGAAGCGACTGCGGGAGAAGGTCAAGATTATTGCGAGTTTTGGGAATATCTCTGCTTCCGGTGGGGTTTATGTGGGGATGGGTGCCGAGCGGATCATGGCTAATCCGGGCACGATCACGGGTAGCATCGGGGTAATTCTGCGGGGCAATAATCTGGAGCGGCTGCTGGATAAGATTGGTGTCTCGTTTAAGGTGATCAAGTCGGGTCCCTATAAGGATATCCTGGCCTTCGATCGCGACCTGACGGAGCCGGAGCAGTCCATCCTCCAGGAAATGATTGATGTGAGCTATCAGCAGTTTGTGCAGACCGTGGCCGAGGCAAGGAACTTAACCGTTGAGGCTGTGCGCAGTTTTGCCGATGGGCGAATTTTTACGGGTCAGCAAGCTCTCAGCCTAGGGGTGATCGATCGGCTGGGGACGGAGGAAGATGCGCGGCGGTGGGCGGCGGCGTTGGCGGGGTTGGACCCGGACAAAACCCCCGTGTTTACGATCGAGGAACGCAAGTCTCCGCTCAGTCGGCTGTTACCCAGCGGTAGCCATACTCTAGCGGGTCTGGAAGCGGGCATCCAGTGGTTGGAGTTTGAACTAACCGCTAGTGGCTTACCCCTTTGGTTGTATCGTCCTTAGGGGGTAGGGGTGGCGATGGGGAAAAGTCGCTTGTGCGTGTAGACGCAGGGTGGGCAGTGCAGGGCAAGGTGCCACAGTCTTGATTAGGCATTCAGTCCCTGATTGTCCGTGAACCCACGGCGAATCCACAGCGAACCTACTAAGATATGGCAGGTGCGATTATACCGGTGTGCCAGTCAGATTATTCAGATCACATTCAGATCAGAGTATTAAATTCTAA
>JBBILC010000059.1:0-29212 GCA_037445115.1 Coleofasciculaceae cyanobacterium bin_20 | reverse complement strand
CTGATGGGTAGCGAGTTGGGGGTTGGGCTTAAACCAAAGATCCACCTGCTGGGGTTCGCCGAGGGGGATTTCCAGGCTGATTTCTGACGCGGCACTGAAGGGGGTGAGGAGTCCTTTGAGGTATTGTTTGGCAAATTGGTCGTGGGGTTTGCGAGTCATAGGCTCTACCGTAGCAGCCAGTGAGCCAAACCGTATGGCAAATCCGGCCTCATCTCACGGATGCTACAGAGCAGTGACACGGACCTCTTGCCTTGCGGTGGTTGGACTTCCGCCTGCAAGCCGTTAGACTGCCCCTGCCAACGATCGGGCCAGTCTTGGCGCGAGGATGGCAAAATTAACCAGGCGCGATCGCTAGGAAGAGCATTCGTTTGGCAGTGAGACTGAACTAATGCTGATCTAATTCACGAACGATCGCGCTGGCAAGGGTACAGAGGTGGGTATGGGCATACCCGTTCGTTGCCAGGATTTCGCCCCACTGGCTGACATCACCCTGGTTATAGCGCAACAGTGACCCATCAATCCGGCTGACCTGGCCCCCGGCTTCGGTCAAAATCAATTCGGGAGCGGCCAAATCCCAATCCTTGGGAGCCGACTTACCGGACAGGATGGGATACAGGTCGGCCTGTTGCTCAACAATGGCGCTAATTTTGCAACCAACACTGCCCACAAAATGACGACGCGAACAGGGTAGGCGCTCCAGAAATTGGTTAAAGCGATCGTCCCGGTGGGTGCGACTGACCACAAGCGTGAGATCCTCCAGGCGCGATCGGGTCGAAACCGACAGCCGTCGATCCGGCTCGGTTTGCCCCAGGGTTTGGACATAGCTCCCCCCCCCCAAGGTGGCATAGTAGAGCTTCTCCAACTCTGGACAAACCACGACTGCCAAAACCGGACGCCCCCCATAGGTGAGGGCAATATGCAACGCGTATTCGCCCGTGTGCTCGATAAAGTCACGGGTGCCATCTAACGGATCAACGATCCACACCCATGCCTGGGGGAGGGGGTTAACACTACCGCCCGCCTGGTAGGTTTCTTCACTCAGGTAGCCATGATCTAAGCCTTGGGCGATCGTGCGCAGGCGCTCCAGGATGAAATGATTAGCCGCAATATCCGCCGCCGTGACTGGGCCATCGGTCTTTTCCTGAACACCCAGATTGCTGCGCCCCGGTTCCCCCCGATAGTACCCCCGCAAAATTTCGGCAGCACCCCATCCCACTTGACACACCTGGGGCAGCAAGTCATGGAGCATTTGCTGTGCTTGGACACTCAGTACCGGCAGGTCATTGGGCATGGGTGGCAACAATTCAACTTAAAAACTTCCCATCCACTTTAACCTGAAGGCACGCTTTAGGACGCTAACCCGCCTTGCCGTTCCGGTATCTAGGGGAAAACCTGCGGATACTCACTGGGGTCAACAAAGTTTTCATCACAGTCAAACTTGGCGCGGTATGCAACCAGTTGGAACTGTCCCCCTTGTAACTGATAGGTGGCCAATGCGCCACAGGTACCCGCCCCAGTAAATTTGGTCAGCAGGGTTAACTGCTGCCGCCCGGGTTCATACTCCGGCAGTCCGCCCACCTGCTGTTCTTCGAGCAGGGCAATCTGGCCATTCTCATCTTCTTGGAAGCGGGCCAGTTTCAGGGCCTTCACCTGCGCTTCACCTGCCGTTTTATCGTAGAGGAGGTATTCATAACTCCCTTGATAGGCAGCCATAAAGCACATCATTTGGACAAGATACTGGTTGTCGCCCACCGGATAAACAATCGAACCACTCGGCGAAACGGCGGCATCAAAGCCATCAGAACAAATGCCTAGGGTTTGCTGGCGATCGTACAGGTCCGCTAACACCGCCTGGGGATTGGTCGGTGACACGGATGTTTCAGGTGTCGTCGGGTTGGCATCCGGGGCAGGTGACGGGTTCTCTTTTAGGCCAGCCGGTGTTGCGGTGGGTTCGGTTCCGGAGACGAATGGCTCCGGGGAGGGCGCGCCGGGGGGTTCCCGGTGGGTCGCGATCGCGGGCTGGTCTACCGGTTGGGAGGCCGTGGGTTGACGACAGGCGATCGTGAACAGCAAGCTGGCCAGAACCAGGGAAACATGGGTGACAGGCTTCATAACCGTTGTTTGCGACCTCCACTTATGCATCCCTAGGGTAACTGATTGGGGTCAACACTGGCCTGCATCCCGATCGTGTTCAGGAGGACACAGCGCGATCGCGGGGAGAGCTTGGGACGACTTCCGGGTCAATCCCTGAACGTAGGCCCCACAGCACTAAGCCACAGACCACCACCATCGCAGCGGATAGGGAGAATAACAACACGGCAATCAGGATTTCCTGGGGGCTAGTTCCCTGATAGGTGCCTGCGGCGATCGGCATGGAGGTTGCCCCTGCGCCCCAAATGGCCGCCAGCAAGGTCGCTAACCAGTTAGCAAAGGTGCCATAGATTGCTAAGCCAAAAGTGGTAGTTTGCAAAGCTTGCCTTAACTGTAGCCGAGGCCAAATGACCCCTAGGATGACCAGAAAAATACCATTCAGAACTGCCTCTAAATGGCTAGACAGGGCCACGCGGGGATTCTGGAGCAAAGGTACAGCAAAGCCAGTGAGTAGGCCAATCAGGAATAGCAAAATACCAAGCTGCACCAGGCGATGGGCATAGCGATTCATCACGATCTTCGTCCTCTTAGCGTGTTTTTTGCGGTGCTGTGTTGATGCCAATTGGGCTATTTCAACTTATGACACGCCAGGATTCCCACCTACCTCACCCAACTAGGTGAGCCGCGATCGCAAAGGGGATGAATTCACGGGCTGAATGGTTAGAAATCAGCGTGGGGTAGGCATCCTGCCTGCCACTAATAACAGCCGAGACGGCTATCCCACTAACAGCCGAGGCGGCTATCCCACTAACAGCCGAGGCTACCCCACACTTAGAGGGTGTTTGAAAAGTCCAGAAACCAGCCGTTTTGGCGACTTCAGTCGCCAAAACAAAAGCAAAGCAACACTTAGGACAGCCAAACGTCGAGGTTCATAGTCGCGGTTTTAACCACGATCCTCCTTTTAAAACATCCTCTTAACTTGTCATCTACTGAGGCTAACGGGGGCAAGGATTAGCCTAAAACTTCCGCCCTCTCTCCTCTCTCTCCTATCAGCTAATAACCTCCAGTTCGTCAGCACGGAAATGGGCGCGGAAGCGCTTATTAAACCGGACCTCGATCGGGCAGTTGGCGCTCACCGGGCGATCGTGCCAATCCAACACCAGATTAATCACTTCCCCTTCCTCGCCTTTGATATCACGGGCTTCGTTACGATGTTCGGGGTGGTGATAGACAATCACCGATGCCTTTACCCGCACCGGGGTGCCGATCGCAAAGGTGGTACGGAGCGTACTGAGATCAGGATTCATAGTGTTCTTCGATACTGACTTACCACAGACCAATGAAAAAAATACCCCAAGGGGGGACCGTTGCCATGCGCACCCGATCGCAACTTGGGTTCTTTCTATCGTCACATAGGAGTGATCCCTCATACCAAATGGCTGACGGAATCCCCCAGCATTAATTCCGATCCAGTGCCCCTTCCCGCTGGGTAGACGGTAGGTTTAGCCGAAACTCCTGGAAGCTTTCCGGGTATAGCTGTGACCAGGCCAACAGGCCCACACTGCCCCCCAACAGGAGCAACACCAGTAAGCCCAGGCAGGAGAGTACAACCCTGAAGAGCGATCGCTGTCGAGTTGGGGTTGACTGAGCCGTCGAAGTACTGGGTTCAGCGGTGGGTTCGGTATCGTAGAGCAAAGCCTTGGAGGCAGCCGTCAGTTCCTCGGCAGGGATCGCCAGGTCACTTGTGGCTGGAGCCGGGGGGCGGTCAGGACCCGGTTGGAGATCCAATGCCACTGTGGGGGGATGGATCAGAACCGGATATTCGGGCGTGACCCGACAGTAGGTGAGCACCACCGAAGTATTGTCGTGGCCATTTTGCTGATTGGCCCATCTAAGCAGGGCCTCTACTGCGCCGCTCAGGGATTGTTCCCCCCGCAGAACCGGCACTAGGTGGGTTTGCCAACACCGTTCCACCAGATCATGGTCACTAAGGCCATCGGAGCAGAGGAGCAGCAAGCCATCCTCATCCAGGATCAATCGCTGCACGGAAGGATAGAGCAAGTTGGCTTCACGGGTCCCAATCGCCTGGGTGAGGGCACCAGCCTCTGGCTGGCGTAGGGCTTCCTGGTACAAGGCCCGCCCCAAGCGCACCTCACGGGTGGTCACATCGTCATCAATCGTTAATAGCTGGCAATAGTCAGTCGTGATCCAATAGGCCCGACTATCCCCCACCCAAGCCAAATAGAGTTCATGGGCCGTCGCCGTTGCACCAAAGCGCTGGGGCAATTGCAACGCCATCACCAGGGTGGTCCCCATGCGTTGCCGCGACGATCGCTGTTGCTGGTCGTTTTGGCTGGCAATCACATTGTTCACCACCCGAATCGCTTCAGTAATTTGCTCACTCACCACCTCCGGAGCCAGCAGTTCCTCCTGGCTAGCCACTTCCGTGAGCAAGGCTTGCATCTGGAGTTTTAGGGTTTGCACCGCTAGCTGACTGGCCACCTCGCCCCCCTCATGACCGCCAATACCGTCACACACTAGGCTTAGGGCGGGAATTAAGAGGCTATGGGGCGGCACGCCCTGATGAGCCAGATCGCCCTCGGTGGGATAGCAATTATCCTCGTTGTGGGCTTGGTTAGGACCCGCATCTGTCCCCCCGGCAATCCGTAGCCGGAGGGGAACCTGGGCGGCTTGGTGCAGCAGCAGTTGATTCAAACGGGCAAGTACGGCCCCCAGGCTGACGGTTTGCGATCGCAATTCTTCGGCCAACTGTTGTAACGGCGCGACGATCGCGGGTTGGGTGAGGGGCAACCAGGGTGCCCAATTATCCATGAGCGTCGCCAGGGAAGGGGGAGATGGATCGAGGGGGTTATCTTGGTAGAGTTCCAACAGGCGAATACACCAGCCCTCCACCCGCACATTATCCGGATGCAGCAAGCTGGAAACCACGCCTTGTTCCGACAGGGGTGTCCACAGTTCCAGGATTTGCCAGAACCAATAGACCTGCCGTAAAGCCGTAGCGTAGGGCCAGCTTTCGGTCACCGTGGGATACAGTTGGCCGCCCGCATTGATGGGTACATGGTCAAGGAGAAGAATGGCGGCCTGGGGATCAGCCGCAAGTTCCCACTGGCAAAAGCCGTAGGCCACTGGCAGGTGCAACCGCAGGGGATAGAGATAAAGATAGGGCCGGACGCGATCGGGTAAATCGCGGGGAATTTCCGGCAGGGCTTGGGGTTGGGTATCCTGCCACAGTTGGGGGGCCACCACCTGGTAGCGATCGGCCACCCGTTCACCGACTGGGATCTGTGCCGCCAGATCACCGACAGCCCACACATAGCGTGGCGGGTTAAGGCTGGCATCATTCATGGTCAGCTTCCCCAGATTCCCAGGACCTACTTTTGTCCAGCTCGCACACACTGTTCCACCAGCGGGGCGACGCGATCGACATCTTCCCAACCCAGAATTTCTGTCACTTTTTTCTCTAGATTTTTGTAGGTACGGAAAAATTCGGCAATTTCATCGAGCCGATGGGAAGCCACATCGCGCAGGGATTTAACATCAGCATAGCGGGGGTCCTTATCAGGCACACAGAGAATCTTTTCATCGCGATCGCCGCCATCAATCATCAACAGCATCCCGATCGGACGAGCCGCAATCACACAACCGGGGAACGTCGGCTGATCAATCATCACCATCCCATCCAGGGGATCACCATCATCCGCCAAGGTGTTGGGCACAAACCCATAGTCATAGGGATACTGTACGGAGGAATACAAAACTCGATCGAGGGCAAAGGCATTCAGGTCCTTATCAAACTCATACTTATTGCGGCTCCCGGCGGGGATTTCGATCAAAACATTAATCAAACCAGGTTTGGGTTGGGCCGGAATACGGGTTAAATCCACTGAGATTCTCCATCACAACGATCGATTCTCCAGCGTACCGCAATCCTGGCGTAAGCGGGATATTTGCCGCCAGACGGGGGGGGACGAAACAAAACACGGCGGGAGGATGGCAACCGAATGGGTTGTTAGTGCTGGGCACCCAACGGTTGCCACCGGAATTGAGGCTAAGCTACTGGAGAGCCACACCCTCCACCTCAAGGGGGTTGATCAAACGTTCCAGGCGTTTACGGTGCGATCGCACAGCCAAACCCCGGCCCAGGAGTCAGGCGTGGGGAGTCGGGGATAGGTTGGAAGAGTCGTCGCGCTTGTGGGGCTGCGGCGATGGGTGGGACGGTTTCTTGAGATTGACTCTTCTGGTTTTTGGGTGGCAATAGCACGATGCACACAATTTTTGCCAAGTCAAACGATTGGAAGACTTGCCCTGATTGGGCTACAGGTCATAAGCCAGAATTAGCACCTGATCGCCAGAAGAGCCAGACTTTCTAAAGTTGCAGACCCTGAAAATGCCTAATGCAGCAATTTATCGAGGTGCCTGCAAAGGTACCGATCAAAGTTGAGTGATGTCGTAGTTCACTCCAACTTCAAAAGTTGGAGACCCGGCAAATGCAGCCTGATGTGCAGCCAGATAAGCTGCTTCTTTACCAAGTTCATTATCGATACCGTCCCCATCCAGATCTATAGCGATGTCTTCAAGGTTAAAAACTCCGCCAAAGCTCAGCACAGGGTTACCCGGAGCTAGCTTCAAGTTGATCCAAATTCCGTCTGACATTGCGCCTTGGATCAGCCCATTACCATTGTCAGTCGCTTCCAAAGGAAGACCTAGTGTGTTGTCTTCGGGGATTCTATAGTTAAACCCCCTCGGAGTCGGAGTGACTTGACGATACTGAACTAAACCATCGAAATCTTGATCGCTAAAGATAGTGTCAAAGATAATATTAGGGTGGCCATTCTCGTCAACAACCTTTTTACCAACCCTGAAAAACATGTCCGTTGCTACTCCCATCAAACTTTCGTTCAAGTTGCGGAGTTCCTCAGGGGTCAAGATGCCGTTGTTGGGTAAGCCTGCGAAAAAATTCTCATTGTCGGGGGTCTCAGGATCATCAGTGCCAAAAGCGAATTGCAGTTGGGCATTGTTCGATTCTATATTGAGTACGGGCAAGAAAATTTCTTTATTACGAGGCACCTCAATCACACGGGTTGTATTCGGTGATGCTGGCTCCCCTCCTACTGGTCCTCCTGGGGCTGCAACATAAATTGCCCCCGTCAAGAAAAAGACTGGTCCGGATTGGTTAAGATTTGCGAATTCTCCTGTTGTGTCATTGAATGGGCTTTGTTCAAATGGAATGGAATAAGACCATTGCCAGAAGTCCGTAGTCAATTTCGCTTGGGACCTACCAGTGCCTGGAGCATCTGGGATTATCTCGTATGATGCTTGGGTGGTTTGCTTGGACATAGTAAGGTATCTCCATCGAGGAAAGTAATTTTGATTTTAGAGATAAGATATAAGGAAAATGTGAAGGCGGGCAAAAACATTGTGGTCAGTCCTAACGTTGGGAGGATGACGGTTGAGGAAGTTCTTAGAGACTAGTCGTAAACTATTCGTTGTAAATCTTCATTAATGTTTGCCATTAAGATTTCAACATTAATGTTTGCCATCAAGATTCCAGCCGGTTGAGCTAATTTTGGAAAAAACGCTGAAATGCCTGCTAAGCAGGCGTTTTAGATTAGTTGACAAAGACAGACTTAACGAGACGACCTCTTTGCCGGGATTAATTGTGTGACGGTCTAGACCTAGACCTCGGAGGTTTCGGGAAACCTCCGAGGTCTTAAGTTCACCCCTTAAATAGACCTCTGGCAGAGGTCGTCAGCAGCAACTGGCAAAACGACTATGCTCGTAAATTTGAAGACTAAGCCCTACTGGGCATTCCAGAATACTGGATTGCTGACTATCAAGGACTCGGTGGTGAATTCTTCATGGGTCGTCCTAAACAGCCCACGTTAACCGTCTGCATCTTGAATGCAGCGGGGCGTTACGATCGCCAATTGCTGCGCGGTGACCAGCACATTACATCTTCTGCCTTTCCCAACTTGAAGCTGACTGCACAAGCCATCTTGGGTGTTGGATGCGTTCAGGACATCGTGTCCTAGACGGATTTTGGTGTGTGCTCTCTAGGCAGGTTGACTTCTATGGCCTGGGTGGTGACGGTCTGGCGGTAGTGCTCAACGGTAATGCCCACGGGACGCCCTTCGCTATCCAGATCAATGATCAGGTTGTCGTTCACCACTTCCGATTCGACGCTGGGGCGATCGGCGAGATCGATGTAGAGAGTGTCGGTATCCGGGAAATAGGTTAGCTGCATAGATTGTGTAGTTCTGTGTTGATCTGGTTCAAAAAGCACCTTAGGGACGGGAGATGTAATCAAGGACTTCTAGCACCAGAGACTTATGCAGTGACATAGGTCAGGCTTTTGAGCAGGGATAAATCCTCGGCTAGTTGCTGAAAGAGACGATACTCTCCCATCCACTCAATATATTCGAGGTCTTGACCGGGCAGATCTTCGGCAGTGAAGCGCTCCGCAAAGTCTGCGGATGACACTTGATATTTATCTTCAAACGCCTTGAGCCGTGCTAGCGCCAGTTCAGATCCTTTTTCAAGGCGGGCGATTTCTTTGTCAATAGCATTGCGAATCACCTGAAGGGAACCCCCTGCCATCTAAGAGGATATCTGCCAGAATTCTGTTAGAGCCAGCACCTTGGCTGTGGCGTATCTTTCCCCTATGCAAACGATTTAGATTGATCTACAACCTGGGCTATACCTGTGAAGGTAGAAAAGGTACCTAAGATAAGCTCAACAAAGATGGCGAGGAGTATGGCAGAACCAAAACGAATTGGGCTACAGGAAGCGATCGCGGCACTGCGGACAGAGTTGATCGAGGCGGTGATGGCGTCGCAGGGGGAGAAACTGCGGTTTGAGGTGGGCGAGATCACGATGGAGTTTCAGATTGAGGTGGAACGCAGTATGGAGGCAAAGGGGGGGCTTAAGTTCTATGTCGTTGATTTGGGGGCAGGGGGAACGGAGAAAGCCAAGGATGTGCATAAGGTGGTAATTCCGCTGAAGCCAGTGCGGGCAGACGGCAAGCCGATTTTGACCGGGAGTGACGACGTGCCGGAGTAATGCTGATGCCCATCCATCAGTTTGAACCCAGTCGAGCGGTTGAGGTTATTGCGCCCCGGTACGGCTCTGGCTATCGCATTGGCGGCAGGTTGGTGCTGACGGCGGTGCATTTGCTGGATGGCGAAGATTCTGACTGTGAGGTCAGGGATAAACGCAGCTTTGGGCAGGCGAAAGCCCAGGTTGTTTGGAAAGCCCAAGGCTTAGACATGGCTTTGATTGAACTGCCAGAGGAGATTGCCGGGGTGACGGCGATCGCGCTGGGCCAACTGCCGGAAGCAACGGCTGGAGAGAAACTGACTTTTCAGATGTACGCTTACCCCTTATGGGCACGGACGCAACGGGAACAGGGGAGTGCAGCGGGAGGACGACAAATTGAAGGCATTATCTTCCTGGCAGACCGATCGCCCGATGGGTTGTTGGTTCTGGAAGCGGAACGGTTGCCGCCGGAAGCGACCCAGGCCCGATCGGAATGGGAAGGCGCATCGGGAGCGGCGATCGTCTGTGATGGATTGGTCATTGCTGTCCAAAGTCAAAATCAGAACCCTAGTCGTCCCGCATCTCTGGAAGCGGCTCCCCTGTGGGAAATCCCATCTGACGATGATCAATGGCAGCAGTTGCTAAAGAAGCATGACATCGATCCTGAGCTAAAGACCGCCCGTCTCCCAACAATAGAAACGGTGCTGGAGATTAACTGGCATGAAGATAGCTTGAAGCTTTTGGAAAAACGGCTTCAGCTTACGACCAATCCCATGACTAGGGGCGAAAACATTGACTACTCGGTTGATCAGGTATATGTGCCGTTGGGTTTAGTGGAACGGAAGAAGGTGCCGCGCCAAAAGGGGGATGTGTCACCGGAGCGGGGTTCGGATTTGTTTAAGGAAGATCGAGCGCTAGAACAAGATCTAAAAAAATCAAAGTCCCCTCATGAAACAGAGGAGATCGAGGTTACGCAGAAATTTGAGTATGCGCAATTTCTCGAACAGGTTTTACTCAAGGGGCAAAGTCCGAAGAGCCAGGGGAAACGGGTTGCGATCATTGGTGAACCAGGTTCAGGTAAGACGACGTTGCTTCAGCAGATTGCGCGGTGGGTAGCGAACCAGTTTCCAGCTTCCGTTGTAATTTGGGTTTCGTTGGCAGATTTGGAGAAGCGGAGTCTCAAGCAATATGTTTATGAGACGTGGTTAACGGCGATCGTGGAGCAGTATGGTCAGGCAGAGGTTTCGGCTGAAGTCAAAAATGCCTTTATTGCCCAGTGTCAACGGGGGCAGGTCTGGCTGCTGCTGGATGGTCTGGATGAAATGCCCGTTACTGGCAACCCTTTGGATGAGGGAGGATGGCTAGAGGGAACACGCAGCGTCTTGACCTGTCGGTTGAATCTGTGGACGGGTAGGCCGTTGGCGGGATTCGATGTCTTTCGCACGCTGGAGTTTGACAGCCCATAGGCTTAGGATGGCAGTCTATAGCTTAGGTCAAATCGGGGCGGGCAATGAGGTGGCGATCGGGGCACTGGTGCAGTTACTCAAATCCACGCAGGATAAAGACACCTGTAAGAGTGCAGCCGAGAGCTTGGGTCAAATCGGGGCGGGTAATGAGGTGGCGATCGGGGCACTGGTATGGCTGCTCGAATCCACTCAGGATGAGGACACCCGTAGGCAGGCAGCTAAGAGCTTAGGCCAAATTGGTATGGGCAATGAGACAGCAATTCAGGCACTAATGTGGCTGCTCCACTCCACTCAGGATGAAAACACTTGGTGGAGTGCAATCTATGGCTTGGACAAAATCGATCCAGGCAATGAGACAGCAATGCAGGCACTGGTAAGCTCTTTACGCCATCCCTTCCGCTCAAA
The DNA here is from genome assembly GCA_037445115.1 of Coleofasciculaceae cyanobacterium bin_20. Lineage (GTDB taxonomy): Bacteria > Cyanobacteriota > Cyanobacteriia > B231 > B231 > Trichothermofontia. The sequence continues at coordinate 18,194 of JBBILC010000059.1, read as the reverse complement.
AGAAGCCTATCAACTCATGGTGAAATGTGCAGAAGCGCTCCCTTATCCAGCGTTCTGTAGACCTCTAGACCTAGACCTCGGAGGTTTCAGAAACCTCCGAGGTCTTAACTTCGCAGGGTCTCTCCAATTAGACCTCCGAGGTTTTCAAAACCTCGGAGGTCTAGGAACCTCGGCTACTCATCCAACATGAGCGCTTTCAGGTTCGTCGCAAACTCTCTGGTCATGGCCGATCGCGGCTCATCATCGGGCTTCAGAAACGTCTGATACGCTGCTTCAGACACCAATTGCCGCTGCACAATCTCCAACTTTGGTAAGGTGCCCGATCGCAGTCCCGCATAGTCAAGATAACTGGAAAACTCCCAATCCTTGGGATGAGCCACGATCCCAGCTTTCACCGGGTTCAGGTGAATGTATCGCGTCAGATGGTACAGATACTCGTCACTATCCACCGCGATCGCCTGGAACTGTCCCTGAAACAAAACCCCCACCCGGTTGTAGCGCTGATTCATCGCTTTGGTGTAGGCCACGGATAGCCGCATCATCGCCCCCGATACGTCATGGGCTTTACACTGCACCAACAAATGATAGTGATTCGGCATCAAGCAATAGGCCAGCACATCCAGGGTTTGTTCGATTAAATAGCGGCGAATCAATCGCAAAAAGTGCAGATAGTTTTCCCGTGCAAAAAAGATGGGATTGCGATCGTTGCCGCGATTATAAAGATGGTAGTAATGCCCTAGCTGGAACGTGAGATCTCGGCGTGGCATGGAGAATGACGGGATGCAAGATTCCCTTAAAGTTTCCCACATCCCAAAGACCTCCGAGGTTTTGAAAACCTCGGAGGTCTGGTCTAGGTTAACCATCGTGATCGCGGCGGTGTCGTTTGGACTAAGGGCTTACCTTGGGCAATCACATGGGTGACGGTGGCACGGCGACGGAGGGCGTCGTAGGGATTTTCCGCATCCAGAACGATCAGGTTGGCAGGTTTACCCACCGCAATCCCGTAGCGGTTCTCAAGATTCAGGGTGCGGGCACCATTGACGGTGATCATGTCGTAACAGGCGTCAATCTCCGCAAGGCCCGTCATCTGGCAGGCGTGGAGGGCCATGTGGGCAACTTCCAGCATATTGCCGGTCCCCAGAGCATACCAGGGATCTTGGATGCAGTCGTGCCCCAGGCTGACGTTGAGGCCGTGTTGCCAGAGTTCCTTCACGCGGGTGAGGCCCCGGCGCTTGGGGTAAGTATCCGTGCGGCCCTGGAGGGTGATGTTGATCAGGGGGTTGGCGATAAAGTTCAGTTCCGTGCGTTGCAGGATACCCATCAGTTTGAGGGCATAGGCGTTATTGTAGGACCCGAAGGCGGTGGTGTGGCTGGCGGTGACTCGTGCTCCTAGGCCAGTCCGTAGGGTCAGGGCGGCGACAACCTCCAGGAAGCGGGATTGGTCATCGTCGATTTCGTCGCAGTGGATATCGATGAGGCGATCGTAGGTTTGGGCCAGGTCAAAAATGCGCTGGAGCGATCGCACCCCATCTTCCCGCGTCAGTTCATAGTGGGGAATCCCCCCGACGACATCAGCACCCAGCTTTAAGGCTTCCTCCATCTGCTTTTCGGTGTGGGCATCGCCGTAGAGGCCATCCTGGGGAAAGGCAACGACCTGAAGGGTGAGCCAGTCCCGGACCTGTTCCCGCACCGCCAGTAGCCCCTTGAGGGCCGTTAGGCTGGGTTCACTCACATCAGCATGGCTGCGGACAAAAAGAACCCCTTGGGCCGCCATGAGCTTAAGGGCCGCGATCGCCCGCGCTTCCACATCTGCTTGGGTTAACCCTTGCTTCCGCTCCCGCCAGATCTCGATCCCCTCAAACAAGGTGCCGCTCTGGTTCCAGCGGGGTTCCCCTGCCGTCAGAGCCGAATCCAGGTGAATATGGGACTCAACAAAGGGTGGACTGACCCACTGGCCGTTGAGCGCAATTTCCTGGGTAGCGCTCAGATCGAGATGGGAAGCGATCGCCACAATCTGGCTGCCCTCGATGCCAATATCCACGCGATCGCGGCCACTGAGGGGAGCCTCTGCCCCTTGCCTGTCCTGCCATTGACCATCTCGCAAAATCAGATCTAGGGCCATCGTCAAGTCGCAATGTCGATCAAAAATATCAGGGTAATCCCGGCTGATGGGCCAAGTCTACCCTGATATTCACAGAATTTGTTGCCGTGTAAACGTTAGGCAGAATGGATCTGCTTACCCGAGCGCGGCGTGGGCACCTTGGCGTGCTTTACCGGAACCGTCGTTCGCGCAGCATCTCCTTTGGAGAAGTGCGTGGGGCGGGCCACTCCCCGCGCCTGGTCACGATTCCCTCGGTAACGGGGATTGGATGAGCGCTTGCGACTGGGCATTTCCACCCCCGAATGGAGGGGGGCTGTGGGTTCATAGCCCGGCACCACATCCTTGGGGAGATCCCGCTTGAGCAGGCGTTCAATGCCCTTCAGCAGCGTATACTCTTCCGGACTGACCAGGGAGATGGCCTGCCCTTCCTTTCCGGCCCGACCCGTGCGACCAATGCGGTGCACATAGTCTTCCGGCACCATTGGCAACTCAAAGTTCACCACATGGGGCAAGTGATCGATATCCAGGCCACGGGCCGCAATGTCGGTGGCAACCAATACCTGGACCGCTCCCTGCTTGAACTTGGCCAAGGCGCGCGATCGGGCCGCTTGGCTCTTATTGCCGTGGATCGCTTCGGTCTTGAGGCCATCCTTCGCCAATTGTTCCGCCAGCCGATTCGCGCCATGCTTTGTGCGGGTGAAGACCAGGACCTGGCCCCAGTTGCGGTAGCCGATCATGTGGGACAGCAGTTCCCGCTTGCGATGGCGATCGACCGGGTGAATCAGTTGATCGACCGTTTCGGCTGCCGTATTGTGGGGTGCAACCTCCACCTGGACGGGATCGGTGAGCAAGTCGGCGGCCAGTTTCTTCACCGCTGGGGAGAAGGTCGCTGAGAACAGCATCGTCTGCCGCTGTTGGGGCAGTTGCGCCAGGATTTTGCGGATGTCGGGCAGGAAGCCCATATCCAACATACGATCGCCCTCATCCAGCACCAGCATTTCCACCTGCTCTAGGGTGACGGTGCCCTGCCCCAAGTGATCGAGCAGACGACCGGGGGTGGCGATCAGAATGTCAACCCCACGCCGCAACTTTTGGATTTGGGGACCAATTTTCACACCACCATAGACGATCGCCGATCGCATGGGGAGATACTGGCCGTAGGTTTGGACGCTTTCACCGACTTGCGCGGCCAACTCACGGGTGGGGGTCAGAATCAAAGCCCGTGGGGAAGAGGAACGACGCTGGGGACGGCGGTTACTGCCGAGGCGGTGCAGCAGGGGTAGGGTAAAGCTAGCCGTCTTGCCGGTCCCTGTCTGAGCACTGGCGAGGAGATCACGCCCTTGCAGAATCAGGGGGATGGCTTGCTGCTGAATGGGTGTTGGTTCGCTATAGCCTTGATCAGCGACAGCACGAAGAATTTCGGTCGAGAGACCGAGGGTTTCAAAGGTCATAGAGTCCTTAACGATGATTTTGCTCCTGGGGTGCCCTTATCCCAAATCAATCGTCTGGGCCAGCCAAAGAGCAGTGAACGGATGAGATGAAATGGCAGCCCCGAATGTGGTGTCCACAGATGGGACGGGTGCCATTGACCCGCGTTAGACCGGAATGGGCGAGTCGTTACTTATCGTAACAAAGCGTATCACACTTTGACCCAAAATGTTGTGCTGGCACTTAATTGGGTGGAGATTAATGGGATAGACGCTCACGAGGAGCATGGATTGACCAAATTCGGGAGTAACCTAAATGCAGCCTGCCACTGCTGAGAATAGCTGGGTGAGCACCCTCGAGTCGGATCAGCCGACGGTGGTTGCCCTGGCCCGCACGATCATGGCCCGCATTCCTTACGGCACCCTGTCTACCTGTTCGCCAGAGGGGTGGCCTTGGGTGTCGCCCCTTTTCTTTGCCTATGATGCCGCTTGGCGCATCTATTGGTCATCGGCGATCGTCGCCCAACATTCCCAGAACCTCTACCATAATCAGGGACGTGCCGCGATCGCCATTTACGATACCCACCGGTCAGCAGCGGGAGCCAAAGGGTTGTATTTGCAGGGTACTGCCGCCGAGGTTGACCCCAGTCAGGTGGCGTTGGTGATGCAGCGACTCTTTGAACGGGCGGGCCATTCCCCCGATCGCACCCCTGAAGACTATCTCGGTGACTCGCCCCGGCGGATCTACTGCTTTCAGCCTGAGGCTGTCTGGATCACAGGGGAACGTTTGGCCGTGGGGCGGCAACAGGTGGATACCAAAATTCAACTCAACTTGCAGACGCTGCGGAAGCAGATCACCTGAGCAACCTAGCGTTGATGCTGGGGAAAATGGTCAATCCGAGCCGTGCCGTAAAAGACAATCGTGCGGTGCTGAATTCGGACCCGATCGACCCGAAGTTGGGTGCCCTCCAACCCAAATTTGTCCAGATCGAGTAATTGATTAACATGGGCAATCAGGGCTTGGCCAAGGGCAATCGCTGCCGGTTCGCCCCGGTATTCCACCTCAACAAACTGTAACTTGCGGCGATCGGCCACTGCCAACTGGGTGGTTAAATCTACCGCCAAGGGTTCCGCCACCGTGCCGACCTGGATTTGCGTTTGCAGGCGTAGGGATTTGGCCGAGCCATCGATCGTCATCACCGTGTCGCGAAAGTGGAGGGGCTGCCCTTCATACTGAAGTCGCTGTAGCTTTTCCACAACAAAGGGCGTATTAAACGAAGTGGTCAAATCCGCTTCGGTCAACACCACCCGCATCGTCGCCTGGGTGGGCTGGCGCAGATTGACCTGGCCACGCAGGATACCCCCAAAGTCAATTGCCACCGCCTGTAGGTACAGTTCCATCGCCTCAAGCCGCAGGCCGTTGTGCATCAACATGCCCTTGCCAATGAGATCGAAACCATCGACACTCCCTTGCAACAGCTTCGCCATTGGCTCCACCCGCACCGTTGCCTCCAATTGCTCGGTACGCTTAAACAGGGCCGCGATCGCCCGCGTGACGACTTGACTCAGGAGCCGTTCGCCACCCTGGGTTTGTCCTGGAAATGGTAGGGTTCCTAACACAACCAATGTTTTAACCCCGTCTAGACCTCTTTCCTATATTAAGAAATATGAAGTATTTTTGCCAAATGTTTCCAAGGTAATCTTGGAGGGCTGGGGTTAGCGACTCGCCAGTCCCCGGTCCTTGACTGTCGTCGTTTTAAGCTGGGGCTGGGATTAAAAGAACAGTGCCCAATCCCTTTCTGGAGAAGCTTTTCGGGGAATTGCACCCTAGGGGATATCGGAGCTGGGTGTCCCGACATTCCTGGGGGCAATCTTCAGGATTACTTATGACAGATGCCAGCTTTATTCATGGAGCCAGGGACCGAGGGTGGGTTCCCAGGCAGCAAGTTCGGCATCACTGAACCAGAGGCCAATTTCCTGTTGGGCAGTTTCGATCGCGTCCGAACCGTGAATCAGATTACGGCCAATGTTGATGGCGAGATCCCCTCGAATAGTGCCGGGTTCTGCCGTCAGGGGATTGGTCGCCCCGATCAACTTGCGGGCAGCAGCAACGACCCCATCGCCTTCCCACACCATTGCGACCACCGGACCAGACGTGATGTACTCCACCAACCCCTTGAAGAAGGGACGTTCCCGGTGAACAGCATAGTGGGATTCGGCGAGTTCCTGGCTCACGTTGAGGAGCTTCAGCCCCACCAGGGTGAAGCCTTTTCGCTCAAAACGGCCAATGATTTCCCCGACGAATCCCCGCTGGACACCATCGGGTTTAATTGCAATAAACGTTCTTTCCACGACACTGTGCTCCTGGCGACTCACTAAGACTGGGCAAATATAGATACGATACACTGACAATCGGTCGCATAGGCGAGGGAGATCGCGCAAATGGGTTCGAGGTCACAACAATCAACTGCCATTGCTCAGAACGGTGTGCAGGCGCAGACTCAGGCACGATCGTCCCAGACCAGCACTGAGGCAGGACGATCGCGGGTTGAGTCACCGATCGCGTCATCCAAGTGGACGATCGAGGTCAGTGAAGAACTGTATCGCATCAATGGCTGGGGAGAACCCTATTTTTCGATCAACGCGGCAGGCCATGTCACCGTCTCGCCCAAGGCCGATCGGGGGGGGTCTCTGGATTTATTTGAATTAGTCAATGCCTTGAAGCAACGGAATTTAGACCTCCCCCTGTTGATCCGATTTTCCGATATTTTGGAGGATCGGATTGAGCGCTTAAATGCCTGCTTTGCGAAGGCGATCGCCCGCTATAGCTATACCGGGACCTATCAGGGCGTTTTTCCGGTCAAATGTAATCAGCACCGCCATTTGGTGGAGGATCTGGTGCGTTTTGGTAAGCCCCACCAATTTGGTCTAGAGGCGGGTTCTAAGCCAGAATTATTAATTGCCCTGTCCCTATTGGATACCCCAGGGGCACTGTTAATTTGCAATGGCTACAAGGATCGCGAGTATGTGGAAACCGCGATCCTGGCCCAACGGCTTGGGAAGCTGCCGATTATCGTCCTAGAACAGGTGGAAGAAGTTCCCCTCGTCATCGCGGCCAGCCGTAAGTTAAAGATTGAGCCGATCGTGGGGGTGCGGGCTAAGCTCAGCAGTAAGGGCGTTGGGCGGTGGGGCTGTTCCACGGGTGATCGGGCCAAATTTGGCCTGACAATTCCCGAAATTCTGGACGCGGTGGAACAATTGCGCGAGGCGGGTTTGCTCCACTGTTTGCAACTGCTCCATTTCCACATTGGTTCCCAGATTTCGGCCATTAGTGTGATTAAAGACGCTATCCGAGAAGCCAGCCAGATCTATGTCCAGCTAGCCAAACTTGGAGCCGATATGCGCTACCTGGATGTGGGGGGTGGCTTGGGGGTGGATTACGACGGCTCCAAAACCAATTTCCATGCTTCCAAAAACTACAATATGCAGAACTACGCCAATGATATTGTGGCGGAAGTGAAGGAAGCTTGCGAGGGGCAACTGCTCACTGTGCCCATCCTTATTAGCGAAAGTGGACGGGCGATCGCCTCCCATCAATCGGTCCTCATTTTTGATGTTTTGGGCATCAGTGAAGTCCCTAGTGCAATCCCAGAACCGGCCCAAGAGGATGATCATTTGATTGTCCGAAACCTCTATGAAACCTATCAATCGATCAACGAGGAAAACTACCAGGAAGCCTATCATGATGCCACCCAATTCAAGGAAGAGGCCGTCAGTTTGTTTGTGTTTGGCTACCTGAGCTTACGCGATCGGGCCAAGGCAGAACGACTCTATTGGACCTGTTGTCGTAAAATTCAGCAGATTGTGCGCCAGCAGGACTATGTGCCGGATGATCTGGAGGATTTGGAAAAGATCATGGCGTCGATTTACTACGTCAACCTATCCGTCTTCCAATCCGTTCCCGATAGCTGGGCGATCGATCAACTTTTTCCAATTATGCCGATTCACCGCTTGGACGAGGAACCCACGGAACGAGCCACGCTAGCTGATCTCACCTGCGACAGTGATGGCAAAATCGATCAGTTTATTGATTTACGGGATGTGAAGTCCGTCTTGGAACTTCATCGACTTAACCCGGAGGAACCCTACTATCTGGGTCTCTTTCTGGGGGGAGCCTATCAGGAAATTATGGGCAATCTCCATAACCTGTTTGGCGACACCAATGCTATCCATATTAAGCTCACGCCCAAGGGCTATGAAATTGAACACGTGGTCAAGGGCGATACGATGACGGAGGTGCTGAGTTACGTGCAGTATAACTCGGAGGATTTGGTGGAAAATATTCGCAGGCAAACGGAGCAAGCACTCCAAGATCACCACATTACTCTCCAGGAATCCCAGTTGTTGCTCTCTAACTACGAGCGCAGCCTGAGCCGTTATACCTATTTAACCAATGAGTAGGGGAATGGTGGATATCTCAAGATGTCACTAACGACTTCAAAATCAAACCTGCGGCGTCAATACCTCCAACAGCGTCGGGCCTTGTCTGTGGATGAATGGCAGCAAAAAAGCCAAGACATTTGTGTTCATCTGCGATCGTCTCCCTGGTTCCAGCAGGCGACAACCATCCTGGCCTACTTCAGCATCCGCCAGGAACCCGACCTGATGCCCCTAGTTACCGCCTACCCCGATCGCCGCTGGGGATTTTCCCGTTGTCTAGGCGATGATTTGCTCTGGCATACCTGGTCACCGGGTGAACCCCTAGTCACAGGCCAATATGGCATTGCGGAACCCCTACCCACCACCCACCGCCTTACGCCCGCCGAGGTGGACTTGATTCTGGTGCCTGCGGTTGCCTGCGATCGCCGGGGCTATCGCCTCGGTTATGGGGGGGGTTATTACGATCGCCTGCTGGCCGATCCGGACTGGCATACGCAGCCAACGATCGGTTTGGTCTTCGACTTTGCTTACGTGCCTAACTTGCCCATTGATACCTGGGATCGGCCCCTCCATGCCATCTGCACCGAAAGCACCCTGACGCCGATCGCCCGACCGAGGGGAGACAGCCCTGCTAGGATCGGAACGGACACCCTTACAAAACGTTACAGGCCATGACCCTGGGCAATCTGCGTGACCTCTACCAACAGGTCATCCTCGACCACTACAAAAAACCGCGCCACAAGGGCAAAACCGATCCCATCGATCGCCAGCAACGGGGCCACAATCCCTCCTGCGGGGACACGATCGAACTGACGGTGCGCCTCAGCCAACCTGATACGGCGGACGAAGCGATCCGGATTGCTGATGTGAAATTTGAGGGCGAAGGCTGTGCAATCGCGATCGCCTCAGCGGACCTGATGGCCGAAGCCCTACGGGGGAAAACCGTTCCCGAAGCCCTGGAGATGGTGCAACGTTTCCAGCAGATGATGAAGGGCGAGGCGGAATTTCCGAAGGAGCTGCGCAAACTAAATGTCATGCAAGGCGTCGCCCAATTCCCAGTCCGCATCAAGTGCGCCACCCTAACCTGGCATACCCTGCGGGCCGCCCTCGAATCCCAGGAAGCCCCCGCCGACGGCTATGTGAGTAATGAAGGGGATGAGGCGTGAGCCAAGGAACTGACCGGAACAGGGTGTACAAAGGACTAGGGAATAGGCGATAGTGAACAATGGCCTAGTCGGGATGGCCAACCCCAGTACCCGACGGGCGACCGATAAAAAAGGGAGAATAACCGAACGCGCATGATGACCCTCAGCCCCGAAACCTTTCTGCTCCTGACCCAATGGGCCGGGATCTTAACTATCACCTGTGCCATCGTGACCGGCATTGGCTTAGCCCTGAAGTGGGGGGTGCGCTTCCGGCTGGTGGGGGCAACGGGCTTCATGTTGGTCCTCACGGCGGGCCTGTTTGCCCTGAGCATTGTGCCGATCGCCCGCACGAGCATCCCTGGTGCCGTTCGCTATGTCGTCGTCTACGACAATGGTGCTAACCACGCCGTCATCACAGTTCCCAATTCGATCACGGCATCGGAGCTAGAGGCAACCCTCCAGCAGGCCGCGAGTGATTTATTTTCCCTCGGTCGCGGGGCACAAAATGACACCCAGCTCACGATCCGCGCCCGCACCCTCCTCCACCCACAACCCGGTGTTTCCGAGCCGCTGGTTCTGGGCCAAGTCAAACGATCGCTGGGCCAACGCAATGATCCCGACATGAAGATCGACATTTACCGCGATCGCCTCCGCCAACTGCCGCCCCCCGCAGCGAGTTGAGCACCCCCATCGCAGGTGTATTGTTGCAGCCGGATGACTAAACCCGGATGGTTAACCCTGGATGATGGCAGGCGTATTGTTAAAACCGACTTTAATTAAGAATTGCCAGTCCCCTTAGCCAGTACACTGGGAGTTTCGATACGCCTTTGGCGTTTCATCACGATTGGTTCCGGGGGGGATCAGCCCTTGGAGGTAACGGGGAAAGCCCGGTTTCAGTCCGGCACTGTCCCGCAACTGTGACGCGATCCTCAGGCGATCGCCAGTCAGAACACCCGCCGATCGCGACTGCTAACCCTATCCACATCTGCGAGGTACGGATGATGGCTCCTTCAGCCTTCTCTCGATCGACTGCGCCATCGGCTCATTTGCAGCCTAGCCAGATTGCCCATGCCGCTAAAAGCATTCTGATTGCGGGGGCTTCCCTGCTGCTCATTAGTCAACCCGCCTGGGCACACCATGCCATCGGCGGGACAACCCCAACGAATTTCTTTGAGGGGTTCCTCTCTGGGCTGGCCCATCCCATCATTGGCCTGGATCACTTTGCCTTTGTCGTGGCGATCGGGCTGCTATCTGCCCTGATCCGTGGCGGCTTGACATTACCGATCGCCTTTATCCTCGCCACCCTGGCAGGCACCGGGTTGCACCTACAAGGGTTTGATTTACCCATCGCCGAAGCCGTGGTTGCCCTATCCGTCCTGGCGATCGGCGGCATCTTGGCGTTTCGGCAGGCCCTACCGCCGCTGTTGGGCGCGATCCTCGTGGCGATCGCAGGGCTGTTTCATGGCTATGCCTACGGCGAGTCGATTGTGGGTGCGGAAATGACGCCCCTAGTCGCCTACCTCACGGGCTTTGCGCTCATCCAATTGCTCGTCGCGATCGGGGTATTTGCTGGGGGACGGGTCCTGCGGGCGCAGGCCAAGTCCCAATCGCCGTTCCAAATGGCTGGCTTCACGATCGTGGGGATCGGGCTAGCCTTTCTGGCTACGGCGGTCTTGGGTTAGGGTTCGGTCACTCGCAATAGAGCGTATCGCGGGTTTGCCGTCCGGTAACGGGATTGGTCCCCGTGGCAATCCCACAAAGATAGACTTCCATATCGGGCCGCATCAGCACATCGGTGAAGTCGGCCCCCGCGATCGTTGCGCCATTAAAGCGGGCATTGGCGGCAGAAGCTCCCTCCAGAATGGCATTGGTTAGATTAGCGTGGGTCAGTCGAGCATTGTCGATCAGGGCATTCCGCAGATCAGCCCCCGACAGATCCGCACTTTCCAGATTGGCCCCAAATAGGCTAACCCCTTGCAAATTACTGCCGCTCAGGTTGCTATTGCGCAGGTTGGCGCTGGTGAAGGTGGAATCGGTCAAATCCTGCTGGGAAAAATCCATCCCAACGAGAAATTCCTTATTGTAGTCCGCAGCCCAAGCGGCGCTAGCCGGACTCGCGCCCCAGAGGCAAATCCCCCAAATCCCCGCCAACAACCAAGGACAAATGCGGGTCCAAATTGCTAACAAACCACCCATAGTACGCTTTACCTGTTCATACACGCCGATATTCAACTCCATGATAGGAGCAAAGCCCACCCCCCCACCAAGGCGGCTCCCCAAACCGCCCGGACTGCGGTAAGGTGGAAGGGAGAAATATTAAGAATTGTGAAGTTACTATGCCTGCCCTCTCCTGTGTATCCGCGACGACTGGTTTGGGTCAAGGTCACACGGTGATCGTGGTGGGGGCGGGGGTTGGCGGGTTAACGGCAGCGGCCCTCTTGGCCCGACGGGGTTACCGGGTGCGGGTGTTGGAGCAGGCTTGGGTACCGGGGGGCTGTGCCTCAACGTTTCAGCGACGCGGGTTTACCTTTGATGTGGGGGCGACCCAGGTGGCGGGCCTGGAGCCGGGGGGGATTCACCACCGCATTTTTACCGAACTGGGGGTTGAGCTACCGGCGGCAACACCCTGTGATCCAGCCTGTGCCGTGTATTTGCCGGGGGAAACGGAACCCATCCGCATGTGGCGCGATCGCGATCGTTGGCAACAGGAACGGCAACGCCAATTTCCCGGTAGCGATGGCTTTTGGCAACTTTTAGACACCCTGTTTCAAGCCAGTTGGGCCTTTCAGAGCCGTGACCCCATTTTGCCGCCCCGCAATCTCTGGGATTTGGGACAACTGCTCCAGGCCATTCGCCCCGATACGCTGCTAACGGTTCCCTTTACCTTGGCAACCGTGGGGGACGCCCTGCGGCTGTACGGATTGGAACAACAATGGCGCTTAAAACGGTTCCTGGATTTGCAATTGAAACTTTATTCCCAGGTGGAGGCTGACGAGACCGCCCTCCTCTACGCGGCAACGGCCCTGGGCCTCTCCCAATCCCCCCACGGTCTATTTCACCTCAAGGGCAGTATGCAGGTCCTCAGCGATCGCTTGGTAACTGCCCTGACCCAAGCAGGCGGGCAACTAAGCCTGGGGCAGTCTGTGGAGCAGATTCTCACGGAGGCAGGCCGGACCGTCGGTGTGGTTGTGCGCGATCGCAAAACGGGAGCCTGCCGCACGGAAAGTGCGGACATTATTATTGCCAACGTAACGGTCCAGAACCTGGTTCGCCTGTTGGACGATCGTTCAGCTATTTCTGGGCCTAGGTGCTCGCCCCTGGGCAAGGACTATCAGCAACGGGTGGAGAAACTGCCCCCCGCCTCCGGAGCTTTTGTAGTTTATCTGGGAGTAACCCAGGCTGCCATCCCAGCGGGGTGTCCCCCCCATCTCCAATTTCTGTACGATCGCGAGGGACCGATCGGTGAAAACAATTCCCTCTTTGTCTCCGTGAGCCAACCAGGGGATGGTCGGGCACCGGCTGGCCAAGCCACCATTATTGCTTCGTCCTTTACCGATCCCGGCCTGTGGGAGCACTGTTCCGACTATGCCAAGCTCAAAGCGCAATACCAGACCACGGCGATCGCCCACCTGGGCCAATTTTTCCGGTTAACCCCCGATACCCTGCGCCATTGCGAAGCGGCCACCCCCCGCACCTTTGCCCGTTATACCGGACGCGATCGCGGAATTGTCGGTGGCGTTGCCCAGCGACCCAGTAGTTTCGGCCCGTTTGGCTTTGCCCACCGTACCCCTGTGGCTGGCCTGTGGCTGGTTGGAGACTCCACCCATCCCGGCGAAGGGACTGCGGGTGTCAGTTATTCCGCCTGGACCGTCGTGCGTCAAATCGCGGCCCAAGGCGCACCCTTACAGTAAACACAAGGCTTCGCAACGTTGGTAGTAATGACTTTAGTCGTTGCACGCTAGAGCCAGCACTACAAACGTTGCAGGATTTGCTTTTCGATCCACTTAGGGCGAAGGCTAAGGGATCGCCTGTTGTGGCTATTCGTTCGGGACGACTTCGATCTCGACCGTCGCCGTCACTTCGGGGTGCAGCTTGATCTCCGCCTTGTAGGTGCCCAGCTTGTTGATCTCAGGCAGGGTAATCCCCCGGCGATCGATCACCTGGTCCGTTGCGCCCTGGATAACATCGGCCACATCTTGAGCCGTAACGGTCCCAAAGATCGCTTCGTTCTCGCCCACCTGCTTGGCGATCGTAAAGTGCTGCGACTGCTGGAGGATTGCCTTAATCGCATCTGCCTTTTGCTTCTCTTCGGCCAGCCGTTGGCGTTCAATCTCCCGTCGCCGTTCCACTTGCTTAAGGATGCCAGGGGTGACGTTAGCTCCCAATCCCTGGGGAATCAAATAATTGCGGGCATACCCAGGGGCTACTTCCACCAGATCCCCTTCCCGACCCAATTTACTGACGTTCTTGGTTAGCACTAGCTGTACTCGTTTGGCCATGATCTCCCCTTCCTTGGGCGGACTTCTGAGCGATGAATCGCATAACACACAAGTTCTCTATGATAGCGAAGGAATTGCCCCCGGTGCAATCCCGATCGTGTTTTTTGTGGGTTGCACATAAATTGCTCAACTAGCTTGACCGGGTTGGAAAGGGGTTTTGGGAAGGGTTGAGGAGGATGGTAGGCTGAGGGGATAAAGGCACTGCTGTCCCTAGAGCAACTGAACTAATGCGGAGAAGGATAGCCTGATCCGCCAAGTGTGGCTACGCGTTAGTTTGGTAGTCGCAATTTGACCTTGTGCTTGTTCACCAAGTTCACCTTAAAAGTTCACCTTAAAACAAAGTCAGTTGACTGGGTTCTGCTACTAATTGGTCCCACGGGAGCGGGGGAACAGGAATGTCTTGGCGTTCCAGGGCGTGTTGGAATTGACGGGCTGTGTGGGGTGATCGCACCTCCTGGGGACAGTGGACAAAAAAGTAGACCCGCGTTCCCTGTTGGAGCCAGGTGGCGACTTGGTTCACCCATTCTGCCAGATAGGGCTGGTTCCAGTCGGCAGTGGGGTGACTGATCAAGCGAATCAGGGTAAAGGGAGCCGTAAGCACAGGTTGTAGCGGGAGTTGGGGTTTACGTCGTTCTGAGTAAATTTGGGGATTATCAGGACAGTCGTAGATCGGGCGGCTATCTAGCAGCACTCGCCCGATGCCCAGGTCGCACAAAAACGCATTGAGGCGATTGCCGTGGGTATCGATAAACCAATCCCGATGGCGAACCTCCAGAGCTAAGGGCACCCCGATCGCCGTCACCCCTTGCAAAAAAGCGGTGATATCGTCCCAAGTATCGGGGCTGTAGTTAGGCGGCAGTTGAATAAATGTAGGTCCTAGACGGTCTCCCAGGGTTTGGGTTGATTCCAAAAACGCACACGCGGCGGCTAAGTGGGGAAGCAGGAGACCTTGATGGCTGAAGGCACGCGGGAGTTTCAGGCAAAATTCAAATCCAGGGGGCGTGGCCGTTGCCCAACGGTGCAGAGTGGCGCGATCGGGAATGGCGTAGAAGGTGGTGTTCCCCTCCACGGTGGTGAAGCGCTGACCATACAACCGCAAAAAATCACGCGATCGGCTCTTGGCTGGATAGAAGCTACCCACCCACTCTGGATAGGACCAAACCGCGCATCCCAAGTGAAATTCCATACGCCAGCTACCTGAACGATTCTGGTGGGGGTAAATACCCTTCTATCAAAATATCGGGTCCGAGCGATCGCACCTGCATATCCTTCAACATCAACGCCTGCGTCATCTACGTGAAGCCCAATTCACCGATCGGGGTGGGAGCCGCCAGACCACCAATGAGTTTCGGGGCCACGAAGGCATAGACCTTTTGGATCGCTCCCTGGGCGATCGCCTGGACCGCCATGACCACCACCTTCCCATAGCACCGATAGACAGCCGCGATCGGAGAAATCGGCCATTAAGACCACCCTCGTTCGCCAAGATTACGGTATGGCTGAACGTAAATTTAGTTCCTGGAAGGCAGGGGTTTCGGCCTCGATCGTCAGGGTATCGGGTTGGGCCGGATTGCCGTTGATCAAAAGTTGATACGTCCCCTGGCTCAGATTCTCTAAGACAAAGACCCCGGCTCCATTCGTGACCGACAGTTTGCGTAAGCCGCCTGCCGTGGGGACTGCCTCAACCCTAGCGCCCCCGATCGCGGCCCCTTCCCCATCCGTCAATACGCCAGTCACCGTGTAGGACAGGATCAGGGGAATCTGGACAGGCGTGTAGCTGCCGGGGACAACTTCGACGGCATAGGCAGTTTCCACGGGTTTCCAGTCCAAGGGATAGCCAGCCGGATCAAGGTCGAGGCGATAGGTATCAGGTGAGAGGCGCACATAGACACCATTGCGGCGGGTGTCGGGGCGGAAAACAGCGATCGGTTGGTGGTTTAACACAATCAGTAATTCGGGATTATCTCGATATAACTTTTCGCCCGCATCCCGATCGCCATTGTTGTTCTCGTCAAAGAAGGGTTGGATGAGTAACCCACCCAGGGTACGCAAATCGGTAAAGCGAGTATCGTCGGGATGAATCCCCTGCTGGAAGTTAAGGATCGGCACCACCTCAACCCGAAAGCTATCTTCGTTCGAGGTGACAGCAATCTGTTGATATCTAGCCCGTAACGCTAGGCCCGGTAGCACGCCCGTAGACGCTGCGGCAATTACCCCCTGCCCCTGGGAGCCGCTACCATAACTGAAGTCGATATCCCACAGGTAACGGCCATCATTGAGTTGTTTCTGGGAACGATAGCGCCAGCCAAGGGTCGCGAGGTAGTCGCGATCGCTGGTAGTGTGACTGGTGGCATAGTCAAACAGGACAGAATGACCAATATCAAGGCTAATTTGACTTAAATTTTGGGTGGATACGTTATAGCTCAGACGGGAATTACTCGCCGCCTCATTTCCCAGGCTACTGAGCTTCAAGCGTTCAAAACGGCTATCCACGTTCCATTGCCATTGCTGGTGAGTATTGGTTGCTATGCGCAGGGTTGTGAAAAAGTTTTTCTGGCGCAAGGACGTTTGGAAGCCGCCATTAATAACCTCCGTGCGACGATTGCCATCAACAAATACCAGGAGATTTGGGAGCAACTGCCAGTTGAGATTAGCTCTTTCGGAATACAAGTCACTATTGAAGCTAATACTCAGTCTTGGCAAGGGTTGGAAAACCAGATTGCTATTAATATTTAAGCCATTTTGGGTCTTAGTGGATAGGGCAGAAAGGGACACCTGCAAAGGAAAAGCATTGGGTTGATAAAAAACTTCACCCAGTATCCGGGGGGTATCTTGGTAGATTGTCCCAATGCCAAGGGTCAAGTCTTCGGAGATGCCCTGGCGATAGGCAACACCGCCCTGGAGATTAGTCAATTCTCCGAAAAAATCATTTTGATTCCCCAGTTCGCGACGCATTCCCGATGAAAGAATCAGGGCCGAGGCGCGATGGGGCAATTGACCGGTCACATTCAGGAAACGGGCTACCCGCTCGTCGGGGGTGGCGGTGAGTTGACCGTTGGGATAGAGGAGCACCCGGTAACTGGCTCCCCCCCTTTGGCCCGTGGGGACATGCTCAAACCGATAAACCCCGGAAGCATCCACCAACACTTCGCCCATGACTTCATTCTGAAAGCCTCTGACGAGCCGAACCAGAGTGCCGGGGGGAGCTTGGCCCCCGATCGTGCGATCGAGGGTTTCGGCCTGGAGACGCTGACTGGGGGTAAAACCACTGCCGGTTGCCACGCTTGGGGGTGGAGTAAAGCCCCAGCGCTGGATGGTGGTGATGCCCCAATACTGGCCCCCTTCGGGACTAAACCAAAATTGGGGTTGGGTCGCGATCGCATAATCGGCGCGATCGGTTTGATGAAGATACTGGAATTCGCTGAGTTGCCAGGATTGGGTATCAGGCAGATCGGCTTGGTTCACCCGGAAAAACCAACTACCACCGAAAAGGGTTCCCACCCCACTGAGGTCACCGCGATGGTCGGTGAGCGTGCGACCGGAGCCGAAACTTGTGTTCCCCCAGCGTCCCGTGTTACCCGCATTGTTCACAGTGCCGCTACTTTCTAGCCGTTGGCTCACCGTTCCCAAGACAAAATCAGCCGCTTGCCTTTTGGGTAAGCCGTCGAGGAGCACGGGGATCTCATCCGGAGCAACCCGCCCCGTTGCCACCGTTAGCCAGGGGGGACGGAAGACAATGGCATATTCCTCAATATCAAATTCACTGGGGACGCCCAGCAGCGTTTCAATTTCCGCGATCGCGATGACCAATCCCAGCCTCGAATCAACTGTGAGGGTATTCGGGTCCAGACGCCGGATGACCCCAGGGGAGCGGAGTTCCAGTTGGCCATCCTCAAGGGGCGTGATCCGAAATTGGAGGGCGGTCATCACGGTCTCAAAGGGCAGTAACCATTGGGAAAACGCGATCGCCTGATGACCATCTTCGCGCCCCCGGACCAGGGTACTGGGCACCACGTTGCGGCGATCGAGATTGAGGCCCACAGGAAAGACCCCAAAGGATTCGGTTGTAGGAGATTCGGCTGTAGCGGATTCGGCTGTAGGAGATTCGGTTGTAGAGGTTGGGGAAAGTTCTGTGAGCGCGGGTACTGATCCGGCCTCTGGCGTTGGCACCGACTCTGATCCTGAAGCAGGTTTTGGCACCTCGATTGGCAGCAACTCAGGACGGGACAATGGGGAAACGGAATCCCTGGCCGTAGGATCAGCCTGGGGCAATCCCGCCTGTGCCAGGGCGGGCAGTGCCATGCTCCCATAGCTACCCACCAGGAGGGCAACCCAGCCGCTTATCCAGTTCATACGTGCTTCTCACATCTAAATCCCAGTCTACCTTGGGTTTCCCAATCCAAGGCTGGCGGTGGCTAGTGCGTATGCCGTGGTGAGACGATCGCCAACAAGGCTGGAGGAGCGGTTGGCGGGAAGGGCCTAGGGTGGGGCGGCTGAGCGGGGGATGACCGGCAAGGTAAGGTTCACGTTAAAAGGCACTGTTCGTGTACGATCGGCGGCGATCCACACCAATTCTCCCAGC
>JBBILC010000058.1:0-29231 GCA_037445115.1 Coleofasciculaceae cyanobacterium bin_20 | reverse complement strand
TACACGATTAGAGGCTATTTTTTAACACATTTCCTATCATTCAACACTTCTGGTTCAAAACATGACTATTCAGGACAGTGGAGTTCGGTAAGGTAATTACCACATTTTTCTGAGTACGAACCCGGGTGACAAATAGGGATGTTTCGATCACAACCCCGATGACTTCACCAATCTGAATCAGATCCCCCAGCCGAAACGCACGGGTATAAATCAGAATCACCCCGGAAATGATATTGGCAACAACCGAGGTAGAACCTAAGGAGAACAAGACCCCCAGGAAAATTGAGAGGCCGCGAAAGACGGGAGAGCCAAATCCGGGTAGATAGGGACCTGCCATAATGCAGGCGATCGCGATCGTCAAAAATATTGCTAAGCGGGTCGTTGGTTCAGTCCATTCCGGATAAAACCAGGTGAAAGTATTATCCCGCCCTAGCTCACTAATGATAAGTTTCACTAACCCGATCGCATAGTAGGTAATGCAGGCAATAATGACGATCGCGATGAGATTGGGGAGATAGGCCACGAGGGCCACCACCATTTGGTTGGCCTGAAAGATAATTTGGGTTAACAGTTGTTCCCCTAGACGGGCAGTGGTCGGGAATGCCCGTAACAAGAAGGGAATGTATAAGTAAAGGCCAATCAATAGCAATAGCCAGCGAATCGCCCGCAGCAAGTTAGCCAGGAGATAGTGGGTCGCGCCAGCTCCTAACAGGTGACGATTGCCCAAGCGTAGCTCCAA
Source organism: Coleofasciculaceae cyanobacterium bin_20 (assembly GCA_037445115.1). Taxonomy (GTDB): domain Bacteria; phylum Cyanobacteriota; class Cyanobacteriia; order B231; family B231; genus Trichothermofontia. Next base: position 28,492 of record JBBILC010000058.1, on the reverse strand, counting down.
TAAACCAGTGTCATAGGCCGATTTAAGGCGACGGAATAAACGGGGAAAAATTAGGCTTTGCAGCTTAAGGAAGGCTAACAAGAGAAGGGTGCTGACCACCGCTGCTATAATGCCGCGCAGCAGGTAGCGGATACTACGATTTTTGCGATATTGCTCGAGGGCGGTCCGAATTCTTGCGGCTGCCGCTTCAGCTAGTTCATCACGCGGACGATTATAGGCATGGCTGTCACTTTCCCGAACCGTTACCAGCACCCGATCCTTGGCTTTAACCACACTGACATCCGCCTCCGCCTCCACCTGGATATCCTGGGGCGTGATCTCCGGATCATCGACGATCGCTTGAATGCGTTGGGCAATCACCCTGGCCCGTTCTTCCGCGTTAACAACCCCTGGAATCCCTTCCCTGATCACGAAGAGAGTCTCTTCCTCCAGTACCACGGGATAGCCATCCACCTGATTGCCAACGGGATGGGTCACAGCAGGGGAGGGTGAGGCAGGAGCGACGGTTTGGGCCAACAATCCTGGTGTGGCGACGAGAAGTAGGGGGAGCATGACTACACCCAGGAACCAGCGTTGTAATCCTCGCTGCCAGCCTCGATAGGGTAGAGACCCCCGTTGGGAACGTTGAACTTGGCGCATAGCGATCGCACGGTGTTAGCTTGAAATCATATTTATCCAAATCCTCACACAACCTTAGACAAAGGTTAACGTTCGCTGTTTAGAATTTACGATAAATCAATAATCTTGACCGATTGGTCAAGGGTGCGCTATCGGGCGATCGAGCTAGGTCTTTGTCAATTGCAGTCGATCACAAAGCTAAATCTGGGATGGCCGTCTGTAATATATCGCTGATTCGGCTATTGCGGGAGCAGTCAGGAGCAGTCGATCCCCCATTGAACGTCGGATAGTCGTCTCGGCTGCCTGGCTAGCTGGGTGGCAGGTAGGATGCCTACCCCACAACTGCTGTTCGCTCTGCGGGTAATGACTTAGATCAACGTCGTCTTTTCCCTACAGATGAGGTGCACAATTGTCGCTAGTCTTGAAAAGTTTTAGTACCCTCAATGCTAACTCAGCTTGATAGCGGTCACCCCATGACCCCACCAACATTGGCTTTGATCTCGGACCTCCAATTGGGGTCAACCCTTGCTGACCTCTGGCTGTATGATGCCGCGATCGAGGTGAATTGCCCTAGTCAATCAGCCAAGGTGCGATTTGAGCAAGAACCCTTGCTCCCAGGTTTAATTTTGTTGGAGCAGGGGCAATGCTTGGGGATTGTCTCACGGCAACGTTTTTTTGAATGTTTGAGCCGTCCCTTTGGACAAGAAATTTTTCTGCGACGCCCGCTCCAGGTTTTGTATCGATTCGCGGAGACGGATTGCTTGTTGCTGAGGAGTGATACCCCGATCGTTCAAGCTGCTCGTCAAATTCTTGGGCGATCGCCAGAAACCCTTTATGAGCCGATTGTTGTGAGCCTGAGCAATGGCGAGTATCGCCTATTGGATACCCAGCAACTCTTCATCGCCCAATCCCGGATTCATGAACTAGCAACCCAGCTACTGCAGGAACAAACCCAGGCGCAAATGATCCAGACGGAAAAGCTGTCTACCCTGGGGCGAATGTTAGCGGGGGTTGCCCATGAAGTTCTGAATCCAGTGAATTTCATTAAGGGTAATGTGGACTTTCTAACGGGCTATGTTCAAGATCTTTTGCGTTTGATTAAAACCTATGATGCAGCCGACGTGGGTCAGATCCCTGAAGTCTTAGCCATTCGTGATGAAATTGACTTTGACTACATCGAGAAAGACGCCCTCAAGATTCTCAACAGCATGGCAATGGGGGTTGAGCGCCTGACTGCCCTGGTGGGGAGCCTCCGCAATTTTTCCCACATGCAGGATGATGTGGCCCAAGCAACTGACTTGCATACTTGTATTGATAATACCTTGTTAATTTTGAATAATCGCCTGAAGTATGGCATTTCTGTAGACAGGCAGTATGGTGATTTGCCACCCATTAAGTGCTATGCTGGCCAACTTAGCCAGGTTTTCATGAATTTAATTACAAATGCGATCGATGCCCTCACCGATCGCCAGGACGTATTAAAAGCAGCCCGCTCGCAGCCAGCACCGCCCAACCCAAATTCCTGGCAGCCAACGATTACCCTGATCACTGCCGTTGTCGCCGATCCAGGTTTTGATTCACGCACTGAGGGATCTCCGGCATGGATTTCTATCCGGATTATCGATAACGGACCAGGGATTCCGACGGCTATCCAGGGGCGCATTTTTGAGACATTTTTCACCACCAAACCGATCGGTAAAGGGACGGGACTAGGGCTAGCTATCAGCCACCAAATTGTGACGCAAAAACACCAGGGCCACCTGCGCTTCCAATCGACCCTAGGCACGGGCACCGAATTTGAAATTCTGCTTCCCCTCGACGTAGACACACGTTAAGTCAACGCCCCTTAGGGCCACACGCCTCAGGGCAAACTTAGGCCGATCACGATGGCCCGCTTGCGCTAGCGTTAAGAGGGAAACGCGTCAGAGAGGGGACTGTCTGTGTTGGTGCGTCAATGGGGGCGTCAATTCGCCAGAGCTAGTGCCATGCGATCGCTCATGGGGTTGGGTGGCCTGATTGGGTGTGTCGGACTACTATCGGCCTGTGCCAATGGGCCAGGGAGTGAGGCGCTGGAACGATCGCTCACAGCTGATCCGCGCTTACAAACAGCAACCCCGGTGGTTGAACCCAGCCCGACGGGTAGTGCCTCACCGGCATTGCCCGCCGACTTTCCCGCCAGCATTCCCCGCTACCCCCAGGCCCAACTAGAAGCCGTGGATGGGGCAACGGGCAGTACACGGTGGCGTAGTGATGACCCGCGCGATCGTATTTTGGCCTTCTACCGCGATGCCTTCCAAACCAATGGCTGGCAACTGACGGAGACAGCACTCTCGGCTGGGATGCTGATGGCCCAACAGGCGGATGGGCTAGCCGTCACGATGATCTTGCAACCACCGGACGCCGCCCCAGCCGAGCCAACCCCTGGGACTGCTGTTCCCACCCAGGGCACCCACTTCGAGTTACGCTATCGCCGTAGCGCGAACGCGACCTTACCGGCAACGCCAACGGCACCCGACGCGGGCACCGATCGCCAACCCTTCCCGGATCTGGACCAGGTGCCCCCTTCCCTCAAGCCCGCCGTGACGGATTTAGCCGCCTTGGGGGTGTTAACCCCGATCGCGTCGCCAACCTCAACTGGAGCTACCCCCTTTGCCCCCAATCAAGCCCTGACTCGGCGCGACTTTGCCCGCTGGCTGGTCACGACCAATAACCGTCTCTTTCGCGATCGACCCGGTAAACAAATCCGGCTGGCCCAGGTCAATGAGACCCCCGTATTCCAGGACGTGCCTCCCAGCGATCCTGACTTTGCGGCCATTCAGGGATTGGCTGAAGCCGGCATTCTCCCCAGTCGGCTGAGTGGCGACAGTACCGCTACCCAGTTTCAACCGGAGGCCAAATTGAATCGGGAAACCTTGCTGCGCTGGAAAGTGCCTCTGGATGTTCGCCGGACCCTGGCCCCCGCAACGGTGGAGGCCGTCCAGACAACCTGGGGGTTTCAGGACGCCAATCGCATTAGTCCGGATGCCCTGCGGGCGGTCCTGGCAGATTATCAAAACGGCGATTTAGCCAACATTCGACGGGTGTTTGGGTTTACGACCTTACTCCAACCCCAACGGGAGGTCACACGTGCCGAGGGCGCAGCCGCCCTGAGTTATTTCGGCTTCCAAACCGATGGCGTGGCGGCGGCGGATATCTTGCAGGCAGAACAGTTGGCCCAATCGACATCTCCCACGGGTGAACCGTCACCCGCAGCCCCCGTCATGGGGCCAGGGTTACCCAATCCGTGAGCTTAGAGAATCTCGATAACTTGAGCCATCGCCATCCTAAAGGGTTCGCGAGGGATTGTGGTGCAGGCTTCTAGCCTGCGCGGGCAGGATGCCCGCCCCACGCTCATCCATCACTTGAGATTGCGATAGCAGAGCCGCCCGTCTCAAACCCTGATACTGCACTTCCATTCTCGGTAATTGCAACAGCCCACGATGCCCAGCGCTTACAATCTAGTCTCAAACCCTGATACTGCACTTCCATTCTCGGTGAGGTATAGGCAAGGAGCTTAAGCCCGTTGTTCGCAAGGCTTGACAATACTTTATTAGAGAGGGAACGGCTGTAAACGGATGCGTCCCGCTCACCCTAAGCCTGTCGAAGCGTGAGCTTGTCGAAGGCGCTTGGAGCCTCTCGATCATTTACGGTTGACAGCCCACTACCCAAATTGGGTCTGATAGCCCCCTATCCGATGGCAAACACGATCGGCGATCGCAGCGGCACAATAGAAAGAGTCCCCTGCCTGCCATCCTGCACTCCCGCTAAGCCATGAGCCTTGTTCGTAATCATTCCGGACGCATTGCCTTTTCCTATACCCTCTGGGCCGGTTTTTTCTTTGGCATTTGCGGCCTACACCGGCTGTACAACGGGAAGATGATCACGGGAGTTCTTTGGCTATGTACTTTTGGTCTCTGCGGGATTGGCCAAATCGTTGACCTGTTCCTGATTCCTGACATTGTGCGGAGCCACGATCGTAAACTGCGCCCCCCCTTGGGCTATGGGTCAGCGGATTTTTCCCCCACGCCTCCCCTCGATCCAGCTCCGGACCCGGTCTCGCCTTCCCTCACCCGTGAACAACAACTAGTGGTATTGGTCAAGGCGGCGGAAAAACGGGGCGGGAAACTAACGGTTACCCAAGGGGTGATGGCTTCGGGATTGGGTTTTGCCCAGGTGGAAACCCTGCTGCTGGAGATGGTGCGATCGGGCTATGCCCACATTGGTAATGATCCTGTTACCGGGGCTGTTACCTATTATTTCAATGAGCTTTAATTTAATCAGACTTAACCTCTAGCCCGTGTTTGCCAGGAGGGGTCATCCGTTGTGTTGGCGACGAAAGCCGCTACTACGCAACAGCGACTAAGGTCGCTACGGCGAACGGATTGAGCTTGACGGCTGTTGTTTGTAGTTGCGGTTTTAACCGCAGTTCTGCTGGCTTCGATACGGTTGTGGCGATTACCAGTACCTATGTCAGACCCCCTACTCCCTGAGTCGTCCCCTGAAAGTATGTCCCCTGGGGTGCCGATGCCCCCGCCCTGTCGCCCGAATCGCTTGGCGGGGCCGATTTATCCTTTTCGGGCGATCGTGGTGCTTGGGCAGCACCGCCAACTATGGGTCTATGTGCTGGTGCCGCTGCTGATTAACCTGATCCTGGGGGGGGTTCTCTATGCCTGGCTATTGGGCCAGGGTCTCCAGGCGATCGACCTGTGGATCGGGGGGCTGCCGGATTGGCTACTGGCGATCGTGGTCACCTTGCTGCGCGGGCTATTGATCGTCATCCTGCTCATCGTGATTGGATTTCTGCTGGTCCAATTTGGCACGATCCTGGGTGCGCCCTGGTATGGCGTCCTGTCCGAAAAACTGGAACACCTGCGCCTAGGGGCACTCCCCACGTTGCCTAACCATCCGCTGCGGGTGGTGCGGGATATCTGGCGGGCTGTGTTGTTTGAAGGGAAAAAACTGCTGCTGGCGATCGCGATCGGCACCCTGCTCCTAGGCTTAGGCCTAGTACCGGGGGTGGGTCCCCTGGTTACGGGGGCGGGGTGGTTGGGGTTAACCGTCCTCTTAATCTGTCTGGACTTTCTGGACTCACCCCTGGAACGACGCTATCTGACCTTTCGTGGCAAATTAGGTGTGATTGTGCGGGGTCTACCAGGCACCTTCCTCTTTGGTCTGGTGTGCTTAGGCTTAGTCAGCATTCCCCTAGTAAACCTGGTGACGTTGCCCCTGTGTGTTGCGGGTGGCACTCTCTTTTTCTGTGATCAGCTACGATCGGGAGTCGATCAGGCCGAGACCTCCTCCACTAGCAGGACTGCCGACAAAGGGTAAGGGTAATGCCAACGTATAAGGGACATAAACAGTGGATTGGGAATGTTCCCCTCAAGTTGGTCTTAGTGGTGCCTTTTCTCCTGCAAATTATTGTGGCCGTGGGCGTTACGGGTTGGTTATCCATTCGCAACGGTCAGCAGGCAATTAATAATGTCGCCCTGCAACTCCAACAACAACAGGCTGACTATATTGAAGAAAAGGTCATTGACTATCTGGAAGATCCCGTTCTGATCAATCAATTTATTGCGGATACCATTACTTCGGATATTATTAACATTGATGATCTCCAATCACTACAGCCCTATCTAGAAGCGCAATTACAAAAATATCAAACTCTAACGGCCATTACCATTGGTACCGAAAAGCCCGATTATGTGGGAATTCGACGACGAGAAAATCCGAATGAATATTCGATCGCAACCTGGAATCATGACACAGGGGGAATTACCATTCATATCTTTAACGCCCAGGGGTATCTCTTAGCCTCAGAAATCCGCAGCGACTACGATCATCGCCAGCGAGCCTGGTATTACGACAGTTTAGCCGTTGGTAAGCCTGTCTGGAAGCAGCCCTACGCAACTTTTCAAACGAAAGAACTGATTATTTCTGCCGATCATCCTCTATTTGACGATCGCGGCGATCCGATCGGGGTGATCAGTTCAGACTTTTCCCTGGCCCAAATCAATCAGTTTCTCCAGACCCTCAAGGTTGAGAAAACGGGTATCATCTTTATCATGGATCGCAACGGTGACTTGATTGCGACCTCTGGTGGAGAACTACCCTTTACCGTTAATACCCAAACAGAAGAAGCCACGCGAATTTCCGCTCTCAACAGCCCTAATCCTTTAATTCGAGCCACCAGTGCCTATATCCAACAGCACCTACAAGGATTTCAAGCCATTCGCCAGCAGCATCAATCGGATTTCCATTTTGCTAAGGAACATCAATTTCTTTATATTAAAAATTTAACATTTAACAATCAGCTAGACTGGTTGATTGTCGTGGTCACGCCAGAGGCTAACTTTCTAGCCCAAGTCCATAGCAACACACGCCTGACCATTTTTTATTGTTTACTGTCCCTAATTGCGGCGATTATTGCAGGTATTTTAGCTGCTAATGGGATTAATCGGCCTATTCAACGTCTAGTCACCGCCTCAACGGGCCTCAGCCAACAGGCTGCGATCGGGAACCTTGCCAAAATTCCCTTTGACCCTCGCCTAACCCAGGAAACGATTAAGGAATTTCGTACCCTGGCCCAAGCGTTTCAACACATGGCCCACCAATTACAAGATGCCTTCCAGGCCCTCGCCCAGGCCAAGGCCGAATTGGAAATTCGTGTGGAGGAGCGCACACTGGAATTACGTCAATCGGAGGAAAAGTTTGCCAAGGCTTTCCGCTCTGGCCCCAGCGCGATCGCCATTACCCGGATGGACAACGGTTCTCTGATTGAAGTCAATGGGGTTTTTCTCACACTGACGGGGTATCACGTTGATGAGGTTATCGGGCGCACGCCCACGGAACTCAGCCTGTGGGAAAACATTCGCGATCGCGATCATTTACTACAAGTCGTTGCTGAACAGGGCGCAATTCATAACTACGAATTTCGATTACGAACCAAACAAGGGAAAATCCGTACCAGCCTTCTGTCGGCAGAGGTGATTAACCTGAATGGTCAGGATTGTTTACTCACGATCGCCATTGATATTAGCGATCGCAAGCAGGCTGAGTTAGAGTTACACCAGGCAAAGGAAGCAGCCGAGGCCGCGAATCGGGCCAAAAGTGAATTTCTCGCCAATATGAGCCATGAGCTTCGCACCCCCCTCAATGGCATTTTAGGCTATGCCCAACTGCTGCAACGCGATCCGAACCTTTCCGATTCCCAGCAAAAGGGCCTACAAACCATTCAACAATGTGGCAAGCACCTATTAACCCTGATCAATGACATTCTCGATCTTTCCAAGGTGGAAGCACAAAAACTAGAGCTACATATTGAAGAGTTTCCATTGCCGGAATTTTTAGAAAGCATTGCCGATCTCTTTTATCTGCGGGTGGAACAACAGGGATTGTTCTTTTTATATGAGCGCCTGTCTCCCCTGCCCGCACGGGTATTAGGTGACGAAAAGCGGCTACGGCAGGTGTTGATTAACCTGCTGGGCAATGCGGTGAAATTTACGGAACATGGAGGCGTTTTCCTGAAAGTCGGTCTCGTTGGTACACAAACGATCCGTTTCCGCGTTGAAGATACGGGACAGGGGATTGATCCGACCTATCTGGATGCTATTTTCCAGCCCTTTCGCCAGGTGGGTGATCCGGCCCGTCGATCGGAAGGCACGGGCTTAGGGTTAGCCATTAGTCAACGTCTGGTGCAATTAATGGGGGGCCAATTGCAGGTGACCAGCCAACTGGGTCAGGGCAGCCAGTTTTGGTTCGATATCGAACTACCCGTGATTACCGAGGTTAATGCGACCCCCTCAGCCCTGATGGATCTCAACATTGTTGGCTACCAGGGACCCCGCTGCCGCATCCTGGTGGTGGACGATCGCCCGGAGAATCGGACCCTACTCATGGGGCTGTTGGTTCCCCTCGGCTTTGAGGTGGAAACCGCAAACGATGGGCTAGATTGTTTAACCAAAGCGGTTCACTTTCAACCCGATGTCATTTTGTTAGATCTGGTCATGCCCACCTTGAATGGGATCGAGGCAACCCAGCGGCTCCGCCAGATCGACACCCTGCGCCCCCCCATTATTATCGCCACCTCCGCCAGTGCCTTTGAGAACGATCGTCAGGCCAGTTTGGAGGCGGGGTGCGATGACTTTATCCCCAAACCGATCCAGGAGAAGGACCTATTTGCCTGTCTGGGCTACCACCTGGGTTTAGAGTGGATCTATAATGCTGCGGCGATCGCCCCGGCGGTTGCGGAACCAGCCGCCACTTCCGTCGTTCCCCCCCCTGAGATCCTGCGCCATCTGGAAGCCTTAGCCAAACTGGGTGATATTAAAAGCCTGCGGGACACCCTGGATCATCTCCAACAAACCGATCCACACCTGCTACCATTTTTAAGGGCTTTGGAAAAACTTGCGAAAAATTTTCAGATCAAAAAGATTCAGCAGTTCCTTCGTCAGTACGCGATCGAGGACGAGCAGGCATGACGGCGCAGACAAGCGGTTGCATTCTCCTTGTCGATGACAACCCCACTAACCTGGAGGTACTCTTCAATTCCTTGAGTGACTCTGGGTTCAAGTTACTGATTGCTGAAGATGGCGAAAGCGCGATCGAACTGGCCCACTATGCCCAGCCCGATATGATTTTGCTCGACGTAATGATGCCGGGGCTGGATGGCTTTACGACCTGCCAACGCCTGAAGGCCGATGCCACAACCCAGGCGATTCCCATCATCTTCATGACTGCCCTAGCCGAGACGATCGATAAGGTCAAGGGGCTGAGTCTCGGTGCGGTTGATTACGTCACCAAACCCTTTCAACCGGATGAGGTCCTAGCCCGTGTGAAAACCCATGTCGCCCTCCGTCAGTTGCAACAACAACTGCAAACGCAAAACCAACAACTGCAACTCGAAATTGCCGAGCGGCAGCAGGCTGAACAAGCCCTGCGGTTTTTCCTCCACGCCGTTTCCCATGATTTGCGCAACCCCGTCACCGGCACCCTCCTGCTGCTCAACCGCCTCCGCCAACAGGCTGGGGAACAGCCCCAGGTGGGTGTCCCCACGCTGGTTATCGATCGCCTTACCCAGGGCTGCGATCGCCAACTCAAACTGATCAATTCCCTCGTGGAAACCCATGCCAACGAGCTAACAGGGGTCGTGCTACATCCCGAACCCCTTGCCCTCCATGCCTTTATCCAGCGCCTTACCGAGGATTGGGAACCGTTAGTCACCCAGGAAAAAGCCACCTTAGTGAACGAAGTCCCGGTTAGCTTACCCCGCGTGCAGGCTGACCCCGACCAGTTGTGGCGAGTCTTTGAAAATCTAATTGCCAATGCCCTGAAACACAATCCCCCCGGCCTCACGCTACGGTTACAAGCGGCTGTTCAGGCGGCCCCCAGCCCCGCCGCCAATGGCTATCCGGCCTTAGACACAAGGCCAGGTGAGCAACCCCACCCGCCTACGGATAATCCAGCACTTGCCTGGGTGACCTGTTGGGTTTCGGATAATGGCACGGGCATTCCGCCAGAGCAGGCATTAGAACTGTTTGAACTCTATAAACGCGGGAAAAATGCCCATCGCACCCAGGGATTGGGAATTGGCCTTTATCTATGTCGCCAGATTATTCAGGCCCACGGGGGCGATATTGGGGTTTCCCCCCAGCCAACCGGCACCACCTTTTGGTTTACCCTGCCCGCGATCGCGATGGCAGATTAACCATCACAGATTAACCTATGCCCAAAGAGGTTGGCCTGCTATCGTGTTGAGAAGATAGCTCCGGTTGCCCCCACCTATGACTGATGCGCGGCTAAAACTTGTTGTCGTGGAACGAGATCCCATTTTTCGGCTGGGCCTGCGGACCTGGCTGACCCAGTTCGAGGATCTAGATATTCGCGCGGAGGCCGATAGCCTAGAGCTAGCCCTGGCCACGATCGCCCACGAGATGACCCAACCGATCGTCACCACGGATGCTGCCCTGTCCGCCGATGCCGCCGCAATCGCCCAACCCCTGGATTTGGTAATTGCCGACTTTGACCTGGGGGGCAGTCCTAGGGGACCCGCCCTGGGTATTCAACTTTGCCAAACCCTGCACCAGCAATTTCCCGATCTGCCCGTCCTATTACTCAGCGCTGAAGACAATCCGACCCGTCAGCGGCTGGCCCAGGCAGCAGGTGCCCAGGGGTATTGCCGCAAGGGGTTAGCGGAACGGGAATTGGTTGCTGTGATCCGTCAGGTAGCCGCTGGGGAAGCGATTTGGCCAGCCGTCCTAGAGGATGAAGCGCCCCTCCCGCCCAGTTCCCCCATAACCGACAGCACCGCCTTGACCTGGCTGGAACAGATGCGCCTGAATTGGCGAGAGATGGGGCTGCAACAAATCGACACTGCCCTCGCGGTCCTCAATACGCAAATTGATACAACCGAGCTAAGCCAGTGGGAACGCTGGTTATTGACCGGACGCCAACGAGAACTGCGCACCGCTCGAACGCTGGTTAATTGGTTCCTGCCAACCGTGCCGCTCCCCCCCCCTGTCACCCCAGATCCCCGAACTGACCGGGACCGCTTACCGCGATCGGGGCCAGCCCCAACGCCTAGGGTACCTGCCGCCGCCGACATTCCCACCACCTGGCTGACCCTGGCCCCCTCGGAAATGGGGATGGCCCCTGCCGATTTGCGGCTAGTACAAACAGCATTATTTGATGCCATGTTTCGCAAACTGCAAACGAATCTCCAAAATTTGACGGGGACACCCTTAGAAATTGATATTCTAAGGATTGAAAAACGTCGTGAATTGTTATCGATTATTTTACGCAAGGTAGAGGCAATTCTAGATGAATTACGCTTTTCTCAGATCCAGCCTGAACAGTTACTAGAAAAACGTCCAATCATTCTGCGAGATCTCTGGGCGTTAGCAACCAGTGACTTTTTTGGTCGCTATTATTCCCTCACGATCGCGGGTGAAGCAGTCCCCGTGGTGCCTGTCCTTCTCCAGGATGGGGATCAGGTGGAAGCCGCGATTCTCGCCAAAATCCCAGGCGTGAGTGATGCCCTAGCCCATTTACTGTTTCGCATCCCGATTACGGTGGACAACCTCACCTATGCGGTGGGGACCCCTGATGCCATGTCCCGGATGGAAGCACTGTTGGAAAATTGGGTCATCGCGATCGCGAATGCAGTCATCTATCCCTTGCTCAACCATTTTGCCGATATTGAAGTGATTAAGCAGGGGTTTTACGATCGACGTCTGCTATCCAGTCGCGAAATTGAACGTTTCCGCAACGAACTTTCCTGGCGCTATCGGATGGAAGCGTGGGTGGGCGAGCCAACGGCCATTTTTGAAAGTAGCTATCGTCTGTTTATCTTGAGTGAACGGGGGATCAAGCGCACCGCTATCTATGCCTCCCGCCGGGATGAATTAGAAAAACTGACCGGTCTCCAACTCGCCGTTACCCTGGTTCTGGAAACCCGTGATGCGGTTTCACCCCGATTGCGATCGTTGGTCGCTTTTGTCGGGAGTGGCGTTGTCTATGTGCTAACCCAGGTGATTGGCCGTGGGTTAGGGCTAATTGGCCGTGGGATTTTGCAAGGAATTGGTAGCTCCTTCCAAGACACCAAAATAGGCCGCAGTGGCGAACGCCAACGGTGATCACCTCTGGGTATAGTCAGTTGGCAGCAAGTTTGTAGTAACGACTTGAGTCGTCTTCGTGGTGGGTGGGGGAGTGGTGAGTGGGGGAGTAAGGGGAGTGGTGAGTGGGGAAGTGGGGGAGTGATGACTTTAGTCTTCAAAGCACAGTTTGTAGTGACGACTTGAGTCGTCGTGTACGGCGGGAGGAGGTTAATGCTGGTGTGTGCTCGACGACCCTCACCCCAACCCCTCACCCTGGGGAAGAGGGACCGAAAACCTTGATTTTTCACTTACTCCTCCTCGCCCATTTGGGGAGCGGGGGCGAGGAGGCGAGGGCAATTGCCTGGGGATCGAATTCACGCTAACGCTGGGTAAACCGTAGCCTAGATTACTCTTTAATCACTCAAGGTCTGCTGCTGCCGTGATCGATAACAGGTATTAAGAATCCCTGGTTTTCCCGTAAGCTAACGAGGTATCTATGATAGGTTCTTAAGGATATTACTGTCGATCGCACCCAGTACTAACTACCGTGGCACTTGATAACTACGAACCAGGGAACTTCTACGACGAACTGTTTGAGGCCAAGGGCAAACCGCGTCCCGAAGCCGAGTTGCTGGTGCAGCGCCTCAATTCCCTCTCTCTAGACGAAATCAAGCAACGGCAGCAAGCCGCCCAAAATGCCCTGTTTAGTTTAGGTGCAACCTTTAATGTCTATAGTGATAACCAGGGAACCGAGCGGATTCTACCCTTCGATATTATTCCGCGTATTGTGGCTGCGCCCGAATGGGACTACCTGGAACGGGGTTTAAAACAGCGCATCCAGGCCCTCAATTTATTCATTGATGACGTTTACCACGACCAGAAAATTATTCAGGATGGGATTATCCCTAGGGATATCATTGAATCTTCTAAAGGTTTTCTCAAACCCTGCATCGGACTAAAGCCACCGGGTAAGATTTGGTGCCATATTACGGGAACGGATCTCATCCGCGATCGCGACGGTCAATGGTATGTCCTGGAAGACAATTTGCGGTGTCCATCTGGCGTTTCCTACGTGCTGGAAAATCGCCGCATTATGAAGGGCACGTTCCCGCAGATTTTCCAAACCCTGGCGATCAAACCCGTTGAGGATTATTCCAGCTACCTGGTTGAAACGCTCCTTAACCTAGCGCCGCCCCACCTGGATGACCCTACCGTCGTCGTCCTCACCCCAGGGATCTACAACTCCGCCTACTTTGAGCATTCCTTCCTGGCCCAACAAATGGGGGTGGAATTAGTCGAGGGGCGGGACTTGGTCGTGGAGGATGGTTATCTCCAAATGCGGACCACAAAAGGGTTACAGCGGGTGGATGTGATCTACCGTCGGATTGACGATGACTTTATTGATCCCCTCGTCTTCCGCTCCGACTCGCTGCTAGGAATTCCTGGCATCATGGATGTTTATCGCTCTGGTCGGCTGGCGATCGCCAATGCCCTGGGGACAGGGGTGGCGGATGATAAGGTGATTTACGCCTATGTCCCCCAGATGATTCGGTACTACCTGGATGAAGACGCCATCCTGCAAAATGTCCCCACCTACCTATGCTGGGAAGAGCAGCAACGGGCCTATGTCCTAGAGCACCTGGATCAGCTTGTGGTCAAGGCCGCGAACGAATCGGGGGGCTACGGGATGCTGATGGGTGCCCAGGCCACACCCGCTGAGCGGGAGGAGTTTGCACGGCGAATTCAAGCCAATCCCAGGGGCTACATTGCCCAACCAACCCTGTGTTTATCCAGGGTGCCAACGCTGCTGGATGGGGATTTTGAAGGATGCCATGTGGATTTACGTCCCTATATCCTCTACGGCAAGCAGATTTATGTAAATCCCGGTGGCCTAACCCGGGTAGCCCTGCGGCGCGGGTCGCTGGTAGTGAACTCTTCCCAGGGTGGCGGCAGCAAGGATACGTGGGTCGTTGCCTCCTGAGTGCGTGGTGGCAGTCTACAAGCCAGGTTAAGCTCGATCGCCTAAACCACCTGATAGATCACATTAAAGGTGGCCCAGGTGCGGACATCCAGGCTATAGGTATCGTTGCTACTGGTGAGTCGGCCACTGGCCACCGCAGCTTGCTGCAAATCCTGTAATACCGCTTGGGCCACTTCCAGCGGATTCGCTAGGGGGGCTAGCCGTTGGCCGTTGGTGATCGCGGGCATCCCTTTGCCTAGGGCTGTCATCGCTTGTGGGAAGGGAGCATGGCTCCCGATCAGGAACAGTTCCATTTGCCCTTTAACGCCAGTAACCACCCAGGGAGAGGGCGTATCGATCGCCGGCAGGGTAATCACGGCTCCCGGTGGAATCACCTGATCCTGAAGGCGTGGGCGTTTATCTTGGGAAGGGGTCTTCAGGCTACCGGAGAGGGCGATCGCATTGCCACCCGTATCCAGGCCCAGCAGTAGGTAATAGATGGGAGCGCTGCTGTAGTTGTAAAGGGAGTAGCGAACCTGACTGCCGACTGGCAACTGGAGGGCTGGCCCCTCCGGCGGCAGCGGACTCGCCGTATTCGTTGCCCCCACTACCAGGGGAGCTTCTGGCGGCAGAGGCACCCGCTCGGTTGATTGCTGGTAAACCAAGCGATCCGGACTCACCTGGGAAATCGTTAAACGCAGGCCCAGTTGGGATGAGGTTGGATTACTGGTCAAGCGCAGGTATTTCGCAGCCAGCAGGGCTTGTAATTGCGGCGCAAGGCGATGCACTGCAACCTTCACGGCTTCCTCCCCCGCCACAAGGGTATTGGGAATCACCTGCCGTCCGATCGACATGAGGCCGTAACTCGCGCGATCGAACAAAAATGCCAAGCCAGGGGCAGTATCCGCCTGGGGCGCGGCTGGGGACGTTGCAGACGGGGTCTCCGGGCGGGTATTTTTTTTCGGTAGCAACCCGGCGACTAGGGTTGGGGAAAGTTGACTGACCCGCCCAAACAGGTAATCCGCTGGCTGATCCGCCAGGACGGTGGAAACGGTGGTCAGGTTAGAAAAGGCACTGGTGGCGTCCACCCGTTCAATCCGCTCTAGGGTACTATCCAGCCCCACCACCAAATTCATCTGGCGAGGCAAGACCCGCACCGACTCCTGGAGCAGTTGCCCCACAGCTAGGGTCGGCAGACGCTTTTCCTGGGGGGAGGCATCACCCCGATCAAGGCCAATCTCGGTGCTTCTTACCGCTTCCTCGGTCGCCACTGTCTCAGCCGCGAGCAACCGGATACGGGCCAGCAAACCGGTACGGGACTGGAGTTGTACCTGAACTGGCGGAGTGAGGTTGGGGTCCAACAGCGTGAACTGGGAATGGGCACCGTATTGGGCCAGTACTAGGGGCGGTAAGCCCGCCAATTGGACCTGCCCCGTTTTGCCATCCCCCTCCACCGCCACGACCACGGCATCGGCGTTGGCGTCGCGTGTCCCCAACAACGCTGAAGCGGCAGTCGCGATCATGGTTGGCACATAGTAGGGGGTGCTGCGAGTGTCCCCGCTGAGTTGGGGCGTTTGGGTAATCCCCGCCACCTGTTGCACGGCTTGGCGGGTGGCTGCAAAGCTGGTCACGATCGTGGTGGCAGGCAGCAGGTGCCACAGTTGGTGAACCAGGCTAGCGGTCAACAAACCGCTGCTAAAGCCATTCCAATCAACCTCAAAGGCATTCCCCCCGATCGTGGGCAAGAGGGTCGCGGCAGGGAGTAGCGAGGTGGCGGCCAAAAGGGTACCCGGAAACTGCTGCCAGTAGGTTGCTTGCCCCTTTAGCTTGGGATTCCCGGCCTGTTGACGCAGGCTAGCTTGAACCGCTAGGGCATCGGGGGTGAGGTGGCCAGTGATGGGATTGAGGCGCGATCGCACCCGCAGGTTACCCGTTAATGCGGTTCCCACGCCCCAAATGGGCAACTCACCAGCAGTAATCACGGTGTCGTTAAAGTCAGACAGGCTGTAGTAACTCGTATCGAGGACAGTCGTGACCTGATCGGTCCGCAGCGATCGCAGCAGCAGATAGAGGGTTTCCTCAACCAGATCGTTAATGGTGGGCGTCTCCAGGGGATTGGCGGGGGACAGGAGGCCATCGATCGGCACTAAACTCAATTGCGGCGAAACGGCTGTGGCCGGAAGATTGACTAAACTGCCATAACCACTAAAGTGGAGCAGGACCACATCCCCCGGTTGGGCCTGCTGAATAAGATGTTCCCTAAAGGCAGTCTCAATACCCGCACGGGTTGCCTGCTGATCGGCCAAGGTCAGAATATCGGCAGGCTGAAACCCAAAACGGTGGATCAACAATTCCCGCTGAAGTGCCACATCCGTCTGGCAACCCTTCAGCGTCAGATCGGTTGTCGCTGTCGCATCTAGTGCTTTAGCGGGATAGGCATTAATCCCAATCAACAGGGCCAACTTGCGGTTGCCCGATTTCGCGAGTGCCCGTTGATAGCGATCGCTCAGCAACGTCAGGGCCATCTCACTGATGGCCGTTGCGGCTAGGACACCACCCGTTTGCTGCAAAAAGGTTCGTCGCTTCATGATCTGCCTTATGTCAGTGCGGTGAATTCAACCTTCACCCCTCGCAATCCAAAATTCACGCTAGTAAACTGCCATGCGGAAAATGATGGGTTGTCGATTGGTGTTGAGCTGGCGAGGCCCAACACACTTACTGGCCTGGTTGGGTCGCACTGCGTTTGACCCAACCTACCCAATTAAGCTTGACAGAAGACTAGACCAAAACTCAAATAACAAACGATAAACTACAAACCTTAAGATCCCAACGACAACAGGGCGATCGCCTTGCCACTAGGTCGGTGCACCAACGGAGGGAGGATTTTGCCCTCACCCAGGGATTGCCCCCCGGCCAGTCCTCCAACGAAGCACAGCCAGCGTTTGACTAACGTTCCAAGAGTTGCATGGCCTTGGCTAATTCAACGGCTACCTCTGGGCGGGAAAACTCCGGGGGGGGCAGTTCGCCACGGCGTAGCATTTCCCGCACCTTAGTGCCCGACAGGTGAATCCGTTCCTCTGGGAGGCTGGGGCTAGTTTTGGTGGTTGCCATTGCCTGGGTGCGGGTGCAATAGAACGCATGTTCAAATTTTAACGGCACAATCCCCAAGGCGGCTGGATCAAATTCATCGAAAATATATTGGGCGTCGTAGGTCCCGTAGTAGTCGCCCACACCCGCATGATCACGGCCCACAATGAAGTGGGTGCAACCATAATTCTTACGCACGATCGCGTGGAAAATAGCCTCACGGGGACCGGCATAGCGCATGGCCGAGGGATTGATCGCCAAAATGACCCGATCCCTGGGGAAATAGTGCTCCAGCATGATCTCATAGCAGCGCATTCGGACATCGGCAGGGATATCATCGGATTTGGTCGCCCCCACAAGGGGATGTAGGAACAAGCCATCAACAATTTCCAAGGCGCATTTTTGAATATATTCATGGGCGCGGTGGATCGGGTTCCGGGTTTGGAAGCCCACCACCGTTTGCCAGCCCTTTTCCCGGAAGAGCGCCCGCGATTCTACGGGATCAATCTGATAGGTGGGAAAGCGCGGATCGGAGTCACGTTGCAGTAGCCAAACAGGTCCCGCTAGATTAACGGGGCCTTGGTCATACACCACCCGCACGCCGGGATGTTTTTCTTCATTCGTGCGATAGACGTGCAGGGCCTCGTGCATTTTGTCGTAGGTATATTTCTCCGTGAGTTCCAATACCCCAACAAAACGGCCTGTGGCATCATCGAGCCGGACCAGGGTGCCGATCACCAACCGTTCCGCATCCGCCTCACGCACCGACAGGGTAACTGGAATCGACCAAGGCAAGCCATTGACCAGGTGCATCTCGTTGACGACGCGATCGTAATCTGCCTGTCCCATGAACCCCGTCAGGGGGCTGAAGCCGCCGATGGCAATCATGACGAGATCGGAAACCGCCCGTTCATCGAGTTGAATGCGGGGTAAATGCTCCGCTTTATCTAACCATTCCTGGCACTGCTCTGGGGAAGCAAGGCGATTGATCAGGGTGCCCCCGTGGGGCGCAATTCCGTACTTTTGCTGGCTCATGGGTCTGTTGATGGGGATAGTCCAATCCAGTGAGGGCTATGTTTTCCCATCCTACCAAGCAGTGGGGCGAGCGAACCCAGTTGAAGGTGAAAGGGGAATGGGGTGGATGCCTCACCTGTTATTGAAGAAGATGTCTAACACCTTGAGCAAGGCTGCTAGACAAGGCTGAAATGTTAGGCTGAAACCAGTGCGCCCAATGACAATCGCCATGCCCCAATCCCAGCCCCAATTTCCCCCTGCCCTCAACGTCATGCCACCGCGTGAAACCCTACCCACGATGTACGATCTACCCAGCGAAGATCCAGAGGAGCCAGGATTGCCCGACGAGTTTCATGCCATGCAACCCCGATTGTTGCAGGAAACCTGCCAGTCCCCCCTGCTGGGCACAGAAGCACTCTTTTTTGGCACCGATCTGAATCTGTACTATGACTGGCAACACCCCCTCTGGCACAAGCGTCCCGATTGCTTCCTGGTATTGGGGGTAAATCCTGCTACCTGTCAGGCGGAGTTGCGCTGGAGTTATGTGTTTTGGCAGGAGCAGGTCGCGCCTTTCCTAGTGATTGAATGACTCTCCCCTGGCACTGAAGATGATGATTTGGGCCGCACAACGCGCGGGAGCGATCAGCCACCGACCAAATGGGAAGTCTACGAGCAAATTTTGAAGATTCCCTACTATGGGGTGTTCGATCGTTATGAAAATCATTTTCGTCTGTTCCGGCTGCATGAGGGCTGCTATGAACCCGTCGAGTTGATAGAACCCCGCTTTTGGCTGCCGGAACTAGGGCTAGGATTGGGCGTATGGCAGGGCGTGTATAACGGTGTTGAGGGCCTGTGGTTGCGGTGGTATGACGGGGAGGGGCATTGGGTGCCGACGCCAACCGAGCAAGCTGCCGCCGATCGCCACCGCGCAGAACTGGCTGAGCAACGGGCTGAGCAAGAACGGCTACGGGCTGAGCAAGAACGGCTACGGGCCGAACAGGCTCATCAACAAGCTGAGCAAGAACGGCTACGGGTCGAACGACTAGCCGCACAGTTACGAGAGCTAGGGATTGATCCAAAAGCAGGCTAGTACAGCATCAACCTTAGGAGGCGTGCTCTCGACCGGCGCAGCCCGGAGGGATCAGGTCCCACTCACCCTGAAGTTCTGCCGAAGGGGCTTGGAGCTTATCTGCAAGTCGATACCCCTGCTCCAAGCCATTGCCCGTTGAATTACTCTTGATCCGAGTTGCTGTCCGGGCGGGGCGCGGTAAGTTTTTCCCACGCTGCCTTAGCCGCTTCGGTAATCCGATCACCCAGGTCCGTCACTTCCCTGGTCACCCAATCCCAATTTTTTTCCGTTTGCGATTTAATGAGATCCAGGGTTTTATCAATCCCTTCGGGATCAACAATGCGATTTTCTTCAACAGCCTTGGTAGTTTGCTGCACAAAATTCAGATAGGCTTCCCGTGCTTGGTTAACCGCCGTTTCATACGCCTTTTGGGTAACAGCGGTGGCTTCCTTAACCTCCGCTTCGGTCTTACGCTTTAGCGCTTCAATTAATTCCTTTGTGGCTTGCTTCAGTTCGTCGGGTTCATCCTTCAGCCGGGTTTCCACCAATTCGTTGGTTTCTGGGCTAACTTCCACGATCGCCGATTCCTTGGGCACTTCTGACTCAGCCATTGCTCATCTCTCCTAGCAAGCGTAATGGTTCATTTCCTAGGGTAGTGTATCGCACCCAGGCTGGGGGAAGGCATTGGCCCCGATGCCCCCATTAGGGTGAGGTCAGCACCCGTCGCCGCAGCGATTCGACTCGCCGCTTAGCGATCGCATTATTCGGTTCAAAGCTCAATGCCTGCTCGTAGGCTTCCAGGGCTTGGGCCAGTAATTGCTTTTTCTCGTAAGCATTGGCCAGGTTATTGAAGGCGACCACGTACTTGGGATCACGCTTGATGGCCTCTTTGTACTGGCGAATCGCTAGGTCGTATTGCTCCTGGGAGAAGTAGGCAAAGCCAAGGGCATTGTAAATGCGGGATTCTTCCTCTGGTGGGGTTTGGCCTGCCTTAATCGCTTTCTGGAATTGGGCAATCGCCTGACTGTACAGTTTTTTGCTCAGGTAGATACTGCCCAACTCGTAATATTCCTGGGCACTGCCCCGATCCTGGGACAGCTTAGAACGCAGCACAGAAAGGTTGCCTTCCAGCTTGCGGGTCCGCAAGATTTGCCGAAAGACAAACCAACTTGTCCCTGCCAATAGCGCGACCAGCAGGCCCAGATAAGCAGTCGGTAATAAATCACCCATCGGTTTTAGCAGCTATGGGGCAAGGGATTGCGAAGGTTGTTTCCCACATTCTGCGAGGAGAAAACAACCCCCATCCAACCCCCTTAGGCGGACGCAGTGGTGGCAGGATAAACACTCACCTGCTTGCGGCTTTTACCCTTGCGCTCGAAGGTGACCACACCATCAATAAGGGCAAACAAGGTATCGTCATTTCCCCGTCCGACGTTATTGCCAGGGTGGAATTTGGTCCCACGTTGCCGGATCAAAATATTGCCTGCCCGGACAGTTTCGCCCCCATAGCGCTTGACTCCTAGTCGCTGGGCATTGGAGTCGCGTCCGTTGCGGGTACTGCCGGTTCCCTTCTTATGAGCCATGTTGACCTGCCTCTTCTAACAAACGTCAATTGCTTGTAGCTTGTACTTTAGCGAATTTTGGTCGCTATCCATCCATTGGCTGCCTCCCGATCGTGACGGCTGGCAACCGCTGGGTCTGAAAATCCAGGCTGACCTTACGCCTCGGTTTCGACGGTAACGGCCACAGGAACGGCTTCCTCGGTATCTGCTGGCTCTGCAGCAGCGAGGACAGTCCCATTCAGGTGAATGGCTTCGATCATCAGGCGGGTGAGTTCCTGGCGATGGCCTTGCTTTTTGCGAGTTTTCTTTTTGGGACGCATCTTATAGACAATAATCTTGCGCCCACGCCGATGGCCCATCACCTTGGCCTCAACCGTGGCGGCGGGGATAATGGGTTGCCCGATCGTGACTTCGCCATCATGTTGCACCAAAAGCACACGATCGAGGGTCACCGTTGCATCGTCGTCAACCGCGAGGCGATCGACATCGTAGAAGCGCCCTGGCTCCACCCGTAACTGTTTTCCGCCCGTCTCAATAATTGCGTAGGTCATGAAATCACTCCAAAAAGCAGCCGTACAGGTCGCTGACTGGCCTGGAATTTGCCTAACCAGCGTTTTTCACCTGATCCGTGCCAGTAATGTCCAGTCCTCTATTCTCAGCAATAGGGGGAGTGACTGTCAAGCAAATTGTTTGACTCCGTGGGGTAGGCATCCTGGCCTGCCTCGCTCTGCCTAGGTACCAAACCCTTTCTGTCACAAAGTTAGGAGACTGGTGGCACAATATGGCTTGAGATCTTGCGTCTGTTGGAAGCAGCCCGAATGTTTACTGCCCTCATTTGGTTTATTGCCGCGTTTGTGTTTTCTAGCTTTGTTGAGTACTGGATGCATCGCCTCATGCACGCCTCAGAGAAAATCGGTGCCCGCCATCGGGATCACCACCGCCGCAATGAGGGGCAAGGTGTACTGTGGGAGTTCCGTGACTATGTACGGGGAAGCTTTATTGCCATGTGTATTCCCTTTCTGTTCTCGATCGCAGCCGGGAGTGGTTGGTTCCTGGGAGCCTTGATATACGCAGCCTTCTCGGCCTATGCCCACCAACTTCAGCATGAAAACCCCACCAAGTGCTTTTGGATGAAGATGCCCGTCCACTATGTCCACCACAAGTATGGGATGTGGGAACACAACTTTGGTCTTGGCGTTGATTGGTGGGACCATCTCTTTGGTACCTACAAGCCAGTCCCTTGGCCAACGGACGCTGAAACCAGCCAACCGGCACGAGGCTATCTCCAACTGCGGTGGTGGTAGTTAGCCCCCCTCAGATGGCTGAGTAGTCAATCCAAGCATCCCAAGTGGGCTACACCCTAGGGAGGCGCGGTTGCGGTAATCCGGCTTTTTTCACCGGATCAGCGAGTGAATTTAATGGTGTTCTGGTTGTCCGGCGGTGGCGGTGTGTTCACTGAACGGGGCGTCCCCGATCGCGGCAGGTGGACTTCCCGCTTGCTCTAAGGGAACAGTGGCTGGGGGAACGGCGGACGGTGTGATCTGAGGTGCAACAGGAGTGGGGGTGGACGCAGGGGCAGCGGGGGGTAAGGGGAAACGAGTAGGCGGCATTCCATTCGACTTGGCCACATCCAGGGCTTTACCCAGCTTGCTAACTAGGGGCGGGGCCGTCTGGGTCTGGGAGACCTTGCGGGTGAGTTGGGTGAGGGCCTGTTCAGCTCGGTCAATACGATGCTTTAGATCTTGGGCCAGGAAACTGATCGGTACTTCCTGTTGTAGGGGGCGGGACAGCTTTTGATTTTCCGATTGGACAGCATTATGTTCCTGGATAATCGTGTCCAGATGATGCCAGATGCCCTCGGCACTTTCAACCGTTGTCACTAAGGAGCGGGCGGAATTTGTCCCACGTTGGGCCACTTGGGTTAGATCTTGAATTCGGGTCTTAAACCGATAGACAAATTGCTCCAACCGTTGGCCAATGTCCAGCAGTTGGGCGGCAAATTTACTAATATCGGTTGTAATGCGACCGAAATTACCCATTTGCTCCGTGGGCTGGTTGGCCGCAACGGTGGCTTGGACGGCTAAATGCTGAACTTGCTGGCTAATTTTTTCGATCGCGCGTGAATTCTCTTGAAAGCTATCAAGTTCCAGGTGTAAGGCTTGGCCAGTTTCCGTAATGGCCAAGATATTATTACAGATAGCCTGAACACCTTCCAATGCCGTTTCTAATCCACTCACATTTTCTTGGGCTAGGGTGCGGCTGATCACGTCTAAACAACGATGCACTTGCATTAGTTGACGTGAATGGCTGAGACTTTCCAGTTTTTGGATCTCTAGGGCTTTTTTGCTTTGAGCAATTTCGACTTTTTGCTGCGCAATGATCTCGGTCTGGCTGGCATTGGTCTTTTGCGCTTGTTCTAAGCGGGTGTGGTACTCTCTGATGATTAATTTCTGCTGCTGGACAACTTGATTAACCACCATGAGGATTTGGGACTGAGCCAAGAGTAGCACTTTGACATCAATGAGGGCGATCGAGAGATCTCGCCGTTCCACCACGATCGGTTCGTATATTTCCTCTGGCGGACGTTTGAGGGCCATGCGCACAGCCGCATCGATTTTGCAGGTATCGGGTAGTTGCAGGGGTTTGAGGTTATACCAGGCCAGTAGGTGGGCAATGGTGCGGGGAGGCGCAGACGGTTGCAGGGCCGCCCAACCTTGCTCAGCCTGGAAGGTCGATCGCGAAACGATCCCCACTAGACGGGAGCCTTGGACGACAAGAACGCCGGGTAGATGCGGATCTTGCTCGAACTGGTGGGCGATCGCTAGGAGGGGTTGCTGGCTGTCTAGGGCAAGGGTGTACGCCGGTAGGGCACGCAACGTTGAATCCGGGCTAAGCTGGCTGAGGGTAGGTATCATTTTCGCAGCGACTCCCAATCCAGGGTTGATTCAGTCTTCACCGACAAACAGTGGCTACCAGGATGCCTCCGCTTTTATTCTACTGTGACGGATTTAGCCAGGTTACGGGGTTGATCCACATCTAACCCACGCCGCGCCGCAATATGGTATGCCAAAAGTTGCAGCGGTATGACCGTGAGCAGGGGCGAGAGCAATTCATCGACAATGGGCACCGGTAAGAGGCGATCGAACACCTCGCTCGCCTGTTCATCTTGACTGGCCGTTACGCCAATCAATAGGGCATCCCGCGCCTTGGCTTCCTGGGCGTTGGAGATGACCTTCTCGTAGACCGAGCCGGGAACGGCGATCGCCACTACGGGTACTTTGGCATCCAACAGGGCGATCGGACCATGTTTCATTTCCCCGGCTGGGTAGCCTTCGGCGTGAATATAGCTAATTTCCTTGAGTTTTAGGGCACCTTCGAGGGCGATCGGGAAATTGATGCCGCGTCCAAGGAAAATAAAGTCCTGGGTTTCAAAGAATTCGTGGGATAACTCTTCGATATAGCGCTCCTGGCTTTCCAGGATCAGTTCCATTTGGGCCGGCAGTTGCCGCAGATCATTGAGGATTTGGGCGATCTGGACTAGCGACAAGGTTTGCCGACGGTAGGCCAATTCCAAGGCAAGACAATAAAACGCGATCAACTGGGCGGTAAAGGTCTTAGTAGCTGCCACGCCAATTTCAATCCCGGCATGGGTGTTGATCATCTGTTCGACGATCGTGGCGAGGGTACTATCGGTCCGGTTGGTAATACCCAGGAGGTGGGACTGGTAGTCAGCCGGTTGATCTTGACGCCGTTGGCGTTCCATCTCCAAGGCCGAGAGGGTGTCCGCCGTTTCCCCTGACTGGGTAACGCCGATCGTCAGGGTGTGGGGCGTGAGGGGCGGGGGAGCATAGCGAAATTCTGAGGCATAGTGCACCTGGGTGGGAATGCCCGCCAACTGCTCCAGTAGGTATTTACCCACCAGCCCCGCGTGCCAACTGGTGCCACAGGCGACGATCTGGATATGGGCGAGTTGCTCTGCCCAAGCCGCCGGAAGATTGAGATTAAGGGGAGAAGTATCGGATTGCTCTGGTGCCCAATCGTCCCGCAGATAGGCTTCCAAACAGGCCCGCACCACCCCCGGTTGCTCGTAAATTTCCTTGAGCATGAAGTGCTTAAAGCCCTGCTTTTCCACCAGAATTGGGTTCCAGTTGAGGGTACGGGGAAATTTCTTCAGACGATCGCCGCCAAAGGTATACACTTCAACTCCCAGGGGCGTTAACCGCGCCAGTTCGCCATTCTCCAGCGACAGCACCGCACGGGTATGGGCCACGAGGGCTGGGGTATCCGAAGCGCAGAAAAATTCGCCTTGACCAAAGCCGATCGCTAGGGGAGCCTGCTGCCGCACGGTGATCAACTCATCGGGATAATCCGCACAGATCACCGCGAGGGCAAAAGCACCCTCCAACTGGTTGACCGCCTGCCGCACCGCTTCCAGGAAAGGGGATTGATAGCTCAAAGATTGGCCCTTGTCCGGTAAGGGACGGGCCATACATTCGGCGATCAGGTGGGGGATGACTTCGGTGTCAGTTTCGGAGCGAAACTCGTGGCCCTTAGCTTTCAAGTCTTCCCGCAGTTCTCGATAGTTTTCAATAATGCCATTCTGGACCACGGCAATTCGGTAGGCCGTATCCATGTGGGGGTGAGCGTTATATTCCTCTGGCTTACCGTGGGTCGCCCAGCGGGTATGACCAATCCCCAACCGCGCCGGGTTCTCTAGCCCAGTGAGTTTATCCTCCAGGTTTTGCAGCTTGCCCTTGGCCCGGACACACTGGATATTGCCCTCATGAACGGTGGCAATGCCGGCTGAGTCATAGCCGCGATACTCTAGCTTGCGTAGTCCTTCTAACAAAATACTACTGGCGGCTTGGGTGCCGATATAGCCAACAATGCCACACATACGCGACCACCTCCTGCCTGTTAGCATTCGACGCCAATGGCGTATCATCTTCATCAGCCCATTCTGGCGCGAATTTTTCGATTTGCAAATACACAGGCAGTGACGGTGATTCCCCACGATCGCGGCTAGCCACCTGCCCTAGCCCCAAACTTTCCGCCGCATAAGGATCCGCCTACCGGCTGGGCAGGGAACGATTTGTATCGATTCCGGCAAGACACCCAGTTGTAGGTGCCAACAACATGGGAAAATTCTTCAGCAGCCTTGCTTGGCCTCATTGTTACCCCTTCTCGTTCTACCCCGCTGAAACCGCTATGCAGTCCTATCTGGCCGCCGCTATCCAAATGACCAGTTCGCCGGATCTAGATAAGAATCTGGCCCATGCCGAAGATCTAATTGACCTCGCCGTGCGTCAGGGAGCCGAACTTGTCGGCTTACCAGAGAACTTTCCTTTCCTGGGCACTGATGACGAGAAAGCGGCTCAGGCGGAACGGATTGGGCAGGCGAGTGAAAAGTTTTTACAAACAATGGCCCAGCGCTATCAAATTACGCTCCTGGGAGGCGGCTTCCCGATGCCGACGCCGGACGGCAAGGTGTATAACACGGCGCAACTGGTGGGACCCGATGGCCGGGTGCTGACCCAATACCAGAAGGTCCATCTGTTTGATGTGAATGTGCCAGATGGGAATACCTACTGCGAGTCGAAGACGGTGGTGGCGGGTAAGGATCTGCCGACGGTCTATGATTCGCCCCAGTTTGGCAAGTTGGGCTTATCCGTGTGCTACGACGTGCGCTTTCCGGAACTTTATCGTCACCTGTCCCACGCAGGCGCAGAAGTCCTGTTTGTTCCCGCTGCGTTTACGGCATTTACCGGCAAGGATCACTGGCAGGTGTTGTTACAGGCGCGGGCGATCGAAAATACCTGCTATGTGATTGCCCCTGCCCAAACGGGGAAGCATTATTCCCTGCGTCACACCCACGGCCACGCCATGATTATTGATCCTTGGGGGGTGGTTCTCGCCGATGCGGGGGATCAACCAGGGGTGGCGATCGCTCAAATTGATCCGTCCCGTTTGACTCAGGTGCGGCGGCAGATGCCTTCACTCCAGCATCGGGTGTTTGCCTGAAGGGCAGGACGGGGCGGCGCGGGCGCAGTCTACGAATCCCTTGGCGATCGCGCTAGCGTCTCCGTAGGAGAATCGTGATGATGGCCCACCTCAAGGCCAAAGAAACCCGTTGGGATCTGGGCGATCGCCAGCGTTAGCAACGGATTCTAGCCAAACACCTGTATCAGAAAGGGGGCGATCGTGCGGTGGTGATTACCCCCCATCCAATCGCTACAATAGCCCTAACCGTAGCCCTCACTGTTTGCCATGCCTCCCACAACTTCACCCCCTAACCCCAACCTTAGCCTGGAGGACTATCTTGCCTATGACGATGGCACCGATACCCGCTATGAATTGGTCGATGGAGTCTTAGTCGAAATGCCCCCGGAATCGGATGAAAATAACGATATTGCCAGACGCTTACTGTTTGAATTGGCAAAGCATTTCCCGGCAGCACTACTCGCTTATAAAGATACAGAGATTGAGGTGATGGGGCGACGGGCACGTTGCCGGTTACCGGATTTACTGGTGCATACGGAAGCGTCCAAAGCGGCACTGGCGGGCATGGGTCGCGCGACGATTACGCGGGAGATGCCGCCACCGGCCTTAGTGATTGAGATTGTGTCGCCGGGTAAGGCGAATCGCGATCGGGATTATCGCTACAAACATACGGAATATGCGGCGCGGGAAATTGCTGAGTATTGGATTGTTGATCCAGAGGAACGACGAGTAACGGTCTGCCAATGGGTGGAGGGGCAGTATGAGGATACGGTGTTTCGGGACAGTGAGCCAATCCAGTCGGTAGTGGTGCCTGATTGGGCATTGACGGCGGCAGATCTTTTGGGCCTAGGAGCGTAAAGGCAAGACCGCAAGCCGCTCCGATTACGATAGTCCCTGGAAAGATATTCTGGAGACCTACTTTACCGATTTCATGGCCTTTTTCTTCCCGGCAGTTTATGTCGATATTGACTGGTCCAAGGGTTACGAATTTCTCGATAATGAACTCCAACAAATCGTGCGCGATGCCGAACTCGGTCGCCGCGTTGCCGATAAACTGGTCAAACTTTGGCGCAAAAGTGGTAAGGAAACCTGGGTCCTGATTCATCTGGAGTTGCAGAATCTCGACGAAAGCGACTTTGCTGAGCGGATGTTTGTCTATAATTATCGGCTCCGCGATCGCTATAATCTTCCCGTTGCCAGTCTTGCCGTCCTCGGTGATGAAAAAGTGGATTGGCGTCCTCGTACCTTCAACAGCGAACTGTGGGGATGTGGCATTGCTTTCTGGTTCCCGATCGTCAAACTGCTAGACTATGGGCAGGACTGGGTGGCGATGGAGGAATCCACCAATCCCTTCGCAGTTGTGGTCATGGCCCACCTCAAGGCTAAGGAAACCCGCAGGGATTTGGGCGATCGTCAGCGATGGAAACTGATTCTAGCCAAACACCTGTACCAAAAAGGGTTCGATCGCACCGATGTCATCAATCTTCTGCGATTCATCGACTGGGTAATTCAACTGCCCCAAGACTTGGAGAAAAGCTTCTGGCAAGAGATC